>DASUUL010000370.1:0-4291 GCA_036374115.1 Acidimicrobiia bacterium
CTCGCCGAACGCCTCCCGCAGGGTCAGGTAGTCGGCGAGCGCCTGGCAGGGGTGGGCGCGGTCCGACAGCAGGTTCACGACGGGCACGTCGATCGCGTCGGCCATCGCCTCGAGGGTGGCGTGGTCGAACACCCGGGCGGCGAGCACCCGGCAGTAGGCGGCGAGCGTGCGGGCGACATCCTCGACGGTCTCGCGCACGCCGAGGCCGACCTCCTCGGGCCGGATGTAGATCGGGTGGCCGCCCAACCCGACCACCGCCATCTCGCTCGACGAGCGCGTTCGGGCGGAGGGCTTCTCGAAGAGCAGGGCGACGCCCTGTCCGGCGAGCGCCGGCGGCACCGCCTCGGGGTCGCGCTTCCAGCGGGCGGCACGCTCGAGCACCGCCGCGAACTGGCCGGGGGTGAGGTCGTCGACCTCCAGGAAGTCGGTCACGACGACTCCTTCTCCGCTTCCGACGGCCCTTCCGATCCGACCGCCAGTGCCGCCTCGAGGATGGCGACCGCCTCGTCGATCTCCTCGTCGCTCACCAGCAGCGGCGGGGCCAGGCGCAGCGCCGTCGGCGTCACCGCGTTCACGATGAGACCCCGCTCGCGGCAGGCGGTCTCGACCGCCTTGGCGTCGCGCTCCGGTCCGAGCTCGGCGGCCAGCAGCAGCCCCGCGCCCCGCACCCCCTCGACGGCCGCCAGGGCCTCGAGCCCGGCCGTCAATCGGGCACCGGCCCGTGCGGCCCGTGCGGGTACGTCCTCGGCGGCCATGACGTCGAGCACGGCGAGCGCCGCCCGGGCCGCCAGCGGCTGGCCGCCGAACGTGGTGGCGTGGTCGCCGGGCGCGAACGCCGCCGCCACCTCCGCGCGCGCCCAGCACGCGCCGACGGGGACGCCGTTGCCCAGCGCCTTCGCCATCGTCACGATGTCGGGCTTCACCCCTGCGTGCTCGAAACCGAACCATCGCCCGGTCCGACCGAGGCCGGTCTGGACCTCGTCGACCACCAGCAGTGCCTCCCGCTCGTCGCAGAGACGGCGGACCGCGGCGAGGTAGCCGGGTGGAGGCGGGTTCACGCCGCCCTCGCCCTGGAGCGGCTCCAGCATCACCGCGCACACCCGCTCGTCGAGTGCGGCCGCGAGCGCGTCGACGTCGGCGAAGGCGACCTGCCGGAAACCCGCAGGGAGGGGCTGGAACCGCTCCTGTTTCTGGGGTTGCCCCGTCGCCGCCAGCGTCGTGAGGGTGCGGCCGTGGAACGACGCGTAGGCGGAGACGATGTGGTGGCGTTCCGGTCCCCCGTTGGCCTGCCCGTGGCGGCGGGCCAGCTTGATCGCGCACTCGTTGGCCTCGGCACCCGAGTTGGCGAGGAACACGCGGCCGCCGCCACCGAGCAGCGAGTCGAGGCGCTCGGCGAGCCGGGGCTGCACCTCGTTGTAGTAGAGGTTCGAGACATGCACGAGCGTGCGCGCCTGGTCGGCGACCGCGTCGGCGACCGCGGGATGCGCATGGCCCAACGAGCACACCGCCAGGCCGGACAGGAAGTCGAGGTACGCCCGGCCCTCGCTGTCGTAGAGGCGCGTGCCCTCGCCGCGCACGAACGCGACCGGCAACCGCGGGTACGTCGCCATCACGTGGTCGGCGTCGAGCTTGGCGATGGCGTCGAACGACTCCCTCACGGCACCACCATCGTTCCGATTCCCTCCCGGGTGAAGAACTCGAGCAGGAGGGCGTGGGGGATCCGCCCGTCGAGGATGTGCGCCCGGGCAACTCCCGACTTGAGGGCGTCGACGCACGACCGCAGCTTCGGGATCATGCCCTCCGAGATCGCGCCGCTGTCGACGAGCTCGCCGAGCCCGGCGGAGTCGATGTGGGAGACGAGCGAGCCCTCGTCCCCCAGGTCGCGGTAGAGCCCGGCGACGTTGGTGAGGTACACGAGCTTCTCCGCCGAGAGCGCCTCCGCGATCGCACCCGCGACGGTGTCGGCGTTGACGTTGTAGGCCTGGCCGGTCTCGTCGACGCCGACCGTGGCGACCACGGGGATGAGCTCCTCGCGCAGCATGCGCCGGAGGATCGCGGGGTCGATCCGGCGGACGTCGCCCACGAAGCCGAGCCGCTCGTCACGCTGGCCCACGGTGATGAGCCCGGCGTCCTCGCCCGAGAGGCCGACGGCGTAGGAGCCGTGCTGGTTCACGGACGCCACGATCTCGCGGTTCACCTTGCCGACGAGCGCCATCCGGACGATGTCGACCGTCTCGGCGTCGGTGACCCGGAGGCCGTCGACGAACTCGGGCTCCTTGCCGAGGCGGCGCATGAGGTCGCTGATGTGGGGACCGCCGCCGTGGACGACGACGGGGTTCATGCCGACGAGGCGCATGAGCACGACGTCCTGGGCGAAGAGGTCGGCGAGGGCCGGGTCCTCCATCGCGCTGCCGCCGTACTTGATCACCATCGTCTTGCCCGAGAACTCGCGGATGTACGGCAGGGCCTCGGCGAGGATGTGGGCCTTCACGCCCGCGTCCCGCACCCGCTCGCCGGTGCTCACGACGTGCCCCGGTTCTCGTCGATGTAGGCGTGGCTGAGATCGGTGGTGAGCACCGCCGCTTCCCCCATGCCGAGGTGCAGGTCACAGGTGATCTCGAGGTCGCGGCCGGCCATCACCTCCCGGAGCACGGCCGGGTCGGGCGCGGCGTCGACGCCGTTCCGGCACGCGACCACGTCGTTGTAGGCGATCTCCACGGCCTCCGGGTCGAGGAACGCGCCGCTCGCCCCGAGCTCCGACAGCACGCGCCCCCAGTACGGGTCCTCGCCGTTCAGCGAGCACTGCACGAGCTGGCTGTCGGCGACGGCGCGGGCGGCGACCTGCGCGTCGGCACCCGACCGGGCGCCGCGCACCACGATCCGGGCCCGCTTCGTGGCCCCTTCGGCGTCGGCGGCCATCTGTGCCGCGAGGTCGCGGCACACGTCGGCAAGCACGTCGGTGAAGGCGTGCAGGTCGCGCCCGGTGATCGACGCGCCCGCCCCCCGCGCCAACACCAGGACGGTGTCGTTGGTGCTGGTGGCGCCGTCGACGCTCAGCGCGTTGAACGAGAGGTCGACGGCGCGCTGGAGCGAGCCGTGCAGCTCCGACGGCTCGACCGACGCGTCTGTCGTGAGGACCGCGAGCATGGTCGCCATCGCCGGCGAGAGCATCGCCGCGCCCTTCGCCAGCCCCGCGACGGCCGAGGCGCCGTCGAAGTCGAGCGCCGCGTACGCCTCCTTCCGCACCGTGTCGGTGGTGAGGATCGCGTCGGCGGCGGCGTGGCCGGCCGCGTCGTCGGTTCCGAGCGCGGCCACGAGCTTGGGGATGCCCGCCTCGATCGCGTCCATCGGCAGCGGGTACCCGATCAAGCCGGTGGAGCACACGAGCACGTCTGTGGGTGCACACCCGAGCTCCTGGGCGGTGAGCTCGCACATGCGGCGGGCGTCGCGGCGCCCCTGCTCGCCGGTGGCGGCGTTGGCGTTCCCCGAGCTCAGGATCACGGCCGCGGCCTCCCCGTTGCGCAGGTGCTCCCGGCTGACCTGCACCGGCGCCGCCGCCGCGAGGTTGGTGGTGAACACCCCCGCGGCCGTGACCGGCCGGCGGTCGGCCGTTGCCACGAGCGCGAGGTCGGGCACACCACCGTCCTTGATGCCACAGGCGATGCCCGCCGCCTCGAAGCCCGCCGCCGCGGTGACGCTCACGGTGCCAACCCGATCGAGCTGAGCCCAGTGGTCTCGGGCAGCCCGAGGAGCACGTTGGCGCACTGGAGCGCCTGGCCCGACGCGCCCTTCACGAGGTTGTCGATCGCGCAGATGGCGAGCACGGTGTCGGTGCGCTCGTCGTGGCGCACGGTGATGTGGGCGGCGTTCGACCCGAGGGTCGCCTTGGTCGACGGCGGCTCGTCGAGCACCCTCACGAACGGCTCTCCTGCGTAGAACTCGCGGTATTGCTCGAGCAGCCAGGCGGTGGCGAGCCCGTCGGCGGCGCCCCGTGCATGGCACGTTGCGAGCACGCCCCGCGTCATCGGCACGAGGTGCGGAGTGAACAGCACCCGGGGCGCGGTGTCGCCGACGAGCGCCAGCGCCATCTCCATCTCGCCGGTGTGGCGGTGTGTCAGCAGCCCGTAGGGTGCGGCGTTCTCGTTCGCCTCGGAGAACAGGCTCGGCGCCGATAGGCCCCGGCCTCGCCCCGACACGCCCGAGAGCGCGTCGACCACGATCCCGGCCGGGTCGACCAGGCCCTCGGCGAGGACGGGCGCCAGCGCCAGGATCGCCGCCGTCGGGTAGCAGC
>DASUUL010000371.1:0-6402 GCA_036374115.1 Acidimicrobiia bacterium
GCCAAACGGGTGTTCGCGTTCATGACGGTTTTCTCACACGCGTGACCGCGCCGGGATCAGGTGGCCGAGGAACGTCGTGATCAGGCGAGCGAGCGACTCGGGGTGGTCGGCCATGAACGCGTGACCCAACCGGGAAAGCGCGCCAGCCACGCGTCGGTGATACCGGTGGCGAGCAGCACGGCGTTGACCGGAGGGATCACGATGTCGGCGCTCCCGGTGGCGACGAGCGTCGGGCACTGCACCTCCCCGAGCCGGGACCCGGCACCCGAGCGCTCCCACTCGTCCAGGAGGTGGGCCTGCTCGCGCACGACGTCGAGCGGTAGGGCCGCCCGCGCGTCGGCGACGACCTCGCCGAACTCGGCCTCGACTGCGGCGGCCCGCTCGGGCGGGAAGAGCAACCCGAGGAGGCGGCTCGCCTGCTGGCGGGGCGTGCCCGAGAAGTCGGTCAGCCGGGCCTTCACCGCGTCGGCGATCGGCGCCGATCCCGCTCCGCCCGCGCTCGTGGCCAGGAGCACCAGGCGACTCGGGACCTGCGGGAAGGCGAGCGCGAGCGTCAGCGCGACGAAGCCCCCCATCGACCATCCGAGCACCGCCGGGCGGTCGAGTCCGATCGTCCGCACGACGTCGGCGACGTCGGCGGCGAGGTCGTGGACCGTGAAGGGCCGATCGTCGCTGGAGCCGCCCATGCCACGGAAGTCGACGCAGAAGAGGGTGTGGTCGCGGGCGAGCGCGTCGAGGAAGACAGGGTCCCAGTCGAGGCGCGTCGCCGAGAACCCGTTGAGAATCAGCAGGGGCGGGCCCGCGCCGACGCGTTCGTACTCGAAGCGGTGCGCCCCGACGGTGCACGTGGCCACGGGCCGAGACTACGGGCCCGCGCCCTCGCCCCCGAGGCTCAGTTCGGGTTCGGCAACGGCGGCACGAGCGTGAGGTGGCGGCGGCCCACGCTCGCGGGCGCGCCCGGCCACGAGCCGGCATGGACCGGCGCCGCGGCGGGCTCGCGCCGGGGCGGCTCGTCGTACCAGACGGGCTCGACGACGTCGGGGAGGCGGGCGCGCCAGATCGCGGTGTTCACCTCGATCGCCCTGAACCGGCCGAGCTGGCGGCCGGTGCGGTAGCGGATGAAGTCGTAGGTCTGGCCGTGCCAGTCGACGAGGATCTCGCCCGCGTTGGCCCGGTGCTCGTACACCCAGATGGCGGGCCGCTTCCCCCGCTCGACCCGCCCGGCGAACCTGAACTCGTCGACGTGGACCGGCCAGAAGGCCCGCTCTGCCCGTGCCTTCCGGCTGACCAGCAGCAGGGGCCGCCACCAGTCGAGGAGCTCGGGCTCGTCGGGTGAAGGTTCCCACCAACGCATGTCCACCACCGTACGGAGGGGTGTGACAGCAACGGCGCGACCCCGGCCACCCGTGGTGGGCGGCCGGGGGCCCCGGCCGGTGGAAGCGGCAGCGGTGACGACTCCCCGCTGCCCCCCGACCGCTCTCCGGCTAGAACCTGAGGATGGCCGTGTTCCTCGGGCTCGCGGTCGCCGTCTCCTACGGGGCCGCCGACTTCTGCGGGGGCGTCGCGTCGAAGCGGGCGGCGGCGTGGTCGGTCGTCCTCGGGGCCCAGTACGTGGGGCTCGTGGGGATCGGCCTGCTCCTGGTCCTCGACGGGACGCCGCGCCCTCTCTCCGCCGACCTCCTCCTCGGCGCCGTCGCCAGCTGCGTCGGCGTGCTCGGCGTCGGGCTCCTCTACTTCGGACTCGCCCGCGGCCCGATGGGCGTCGTCGCGCCGATCACCGGCGTCGGCTCGGCCGTCGTCCCGGTCGGGTGGGGGCTGCTCCGCGGTGAGCGGCCGGGGCCGGCCGCGCTGGTCGGAGTCGCGGTGGCGCTCGTCGCGGTCGTGCTGGTGTCGCACACCCGCACCGGTGCGGACGACCCCACGAAGCCGGCCCGGGTGACGCTGGCGGCCGCGGTGGCCGCCGGCGTCGCGTTCGGCGTGTTCTTCGTGCTGCTCAGCCACACCGGCGACGACTCGGGCTTCTGGCCCATCTTCAGCGGCCGGCTGGCGTCCACCACCGCCCTCGTCATCGCGCTGACCCTGTTGGGGCGTCCACGCCTGCCCCGTGGTGCCGGCGCGCTCATCATCGTGCTGTCCGGGGTGTTCGACGTCGCCGCCAACGCCCTCTTCCTGCTCGCGAGCCGGGAAGGCCTCCTGTCGCTCGTCTCGGTGCTCGCCGCGCTGTATCCCGCCGCCACTGTCGTGCTGGCGCGGGTCGTGCTCGACGAACGGCTGCAGCGCCATCAGCTCGTCGGGCTCGCGGCCGCGCTCGGGGGCGTGGCGCTGATCACGGCCGGCTGACGATGGCGCGCCGGGAGTCGATCCTGCGCTCCGCCGTCGCGCTGGGAGCGGCGGTCGGAGTGTTCGGCGTGTCCTTCGGCGTCATCGCGGTCGGTGCGGGCCTGTCGATACCGATGACGTGTGCGATGTCGGCGTTCGTGTTCACGGGCGCAACGCAGGTCGCGACGGTGAGCGTGATCGACAGCGGCGGGTCGCCGCTGTCGGCAGTGGGTAGCGGCTTGCTGCTGGGCCTGCGCCACGTCGGCTACGGCCTTTCGCTCGACCGCACGATGCCTCGTCGGGCACGCCGGCGCCTCGCGGCCGCGCAGTTCCTCATCGACGAGTCGACGGCGCTGGCGCTCGCTCAGACCGACCCGGCGGACGCGCCGCGGGCGTTCTGGAGCGCGGGCCTCTCGGTCTTCGGCTTCTGGAACATCGGCACCCTGATCGGCGCGCTCTTCGGATCGGTGCTCGGAGACCCGGCGACTCTCGGGCTGGACGCCGTGTTCCCGGCCGCGTTCCTGGCGCTGATCGTCCCGCTCCTGCGCGAGCGCGACGGGCGCCTCGCCGCCGCCACCGGGGCGGTGATCGCAGCGGTGCTCGTGCCGCTGGTCGCGGCGGGGCTCCCGATCGTGATCGCGGCCCTCGGAGCCGTGCCGGTGGTCGCGCTGCGGCGGCACACCGAGCGCCGGGAGGAACGCGGATGACCTGGCCCGCGCTGGTCGTGCTCGCGGCCGGGTCGTACGCCCTGAAGGCCGCGGGCCTCGTGGTGCTGCGCGGACGCCGGGTCCCGCCCTTCGTCGACGAAGTGCTCGTGTTGCTGCCGGCGGCGCTCTTCGGCGCGTTGATCGTGGTGTCGACCTTCGGTGGCGACCGGGCCCTCGTGATCGACGCCCGTGTCGCGGGCGTCGCCGCCGCCTCCGTCGCGGTGTGGCGGCGTGCCGGGTTCGTCGTCGTCGTGCTGGTCGCGGCAGCCACCACCGCGCTCGTCCGGGCGATCTCCTGACGCGGGCACCTGATCTACGCTCGCCCGGGCCGCACGAGCAGCAGGAGAGGGGTACCGGGCGATGGAGGTTCGTCGAGTGGTCACGGGCACGAGCCCGGGGGGCAAGGCGGTGTTCGCGAGCGACGAGGTCGTCGCACCGATCACCGTCGGGTTGATGCCCGGGATCGAGTTCCTGCCGCTGTGGGGATCGGACCACCAGATGATCCTCCCGACCGACGGCACCCAGCCCGACGCGCCGGCGTACTTCCCGCCTGCGGGCGGCTTCCGCTTCGGGTTCGTGTCCATTCCCCCCGAGGGCCAGCCGCCCGAAGGGCGGGCTCTCCCGGACGTGGAGGAGGTCGAGCTGAAGCTGCCGGGCCTGCTGAGCCACATGGAACCCGACCACCCCGGCATGCACACCACCGACACGATCGACTTCAACGTCGTGGTGTCGGGCGAGATCTTCGTCGAGCTCGACGACGGCGCCGAGGTCCATGTGAAGGCGGGCGACTGCGTGATCCAGAACGGTGCCCGCCACGCCTGGCACAACCGCTCGTCGGAGCCCTGCGTGCTCGCGGTCACGATCGTGGGCGCGAGCCGGGGCCTCCCCGACACCTGAGCCGGCACGATGGCGACGTGGGCCGAGCTCGAGACGGCCGAGCCCGAGATGGCGGCGAGCGCGTTCCCCAAGCCGCCCGACATGCACTTCGCCCTCGCCTTCCTGGCGACCGTGCGCCCCGACGGCGGCCCGCGCGTGCACCCGTTCTGCCCGATCTTCGCCGGGGGGCGCCTGTTCGCGGCGATCGGGCGCTCGTCCCCCAAGTGCAACGATCTTCGCCGCGACGCCCGCTACGTGATCCACGCGCTCCCCGGCCCGAACGACGCCGAGTTCTCCGTGCGCGGCGCGGCCACCGAGGTCGACGACCCGGCGGTGCTGGCGTCGGTGTACGCGGCGGTCGACGCCAGCGGCGTGGGCGGGATGATGGGGTCGGTGCGCCGCGACGTCGTCTTCGAGTTCGACATCGAGCGTGCCGACGCCGCCCACTGGGAACGGGTCGGCGAACCGGGCACGTTCGCCGTCCGCCGCCGCTGGATCGCCCCGGCATGACGAGGCGAGGGCGCCAGGGGCGGCGGTCGGGGGCAGGGCGGGAGCGCGACCAGGAAAGCTGGCGGAGGGAGAGGGATTTGAACCCTCGAGGAGCCTCAACGGCCCCTACTCGCTTAGCAGGCGAGCACCTTCGGCCTCTCGGTCATCCCTCCGAGACGGACCACTGTACCGGCCGGCACCGCTGCGCCCCTCGGGTACCTTCGTGGGATGGACCCCGTCGAGGCGCTCGATCGCATCGCGACGCTGCTCGAGCGCGGGCTCGCGCCGCCGTACAAGGTGCAGGCGTTCCGGCGCGCCGCCGAGACGATCCGCGGGCGCCCGATCGACGAGCTGCGCGGTCTCGCCGCAGCCGGGCGCCTGCAGCAACTCCCCGGTGTCGGCAGCTCGACGGGGCGGGCGATCGCCGAGGCGCTCGACGGGCAGGTTCCCGAGTACCTGGCGCGGCTCGAGGCCGAGGCGGCACCCGACGCGGGTGACGGCGGCGAGGTGCTCGCCGCCCTGCGAGGCGATCTCCACCTCCATTCCGACTGGTCCGACGGCGGCGCCACCATCGAGCAGATGGCCCGGAAGGCGGCCGAGCTGGGCCACGACTACATCGCCCTCACCGATCACTCGCCCAGCCTTTCGATCGCGAAGGGGCTGAGCGGCCCGCGCCTGCAGGAGCAGCTCGAGATCGTCGCCCGGCTCAACGAGGAGCTGGCCCCGTTCCGGATCCTCACCGGCATCGAGGTCGACATCCTCGAGGACGGCTCGCTCGACCAGGAGGAAGACCTGCTCGCGGCGCTCGACGTGGTGGTGGCGAGCGTGCACTCGAAGCTGCGCATGGACGCCCGGCCCATGACCGACCGGATGGTCGCGGCGATCGCCAACCCCCACACCGACGTGCTCGGTCACTGCACCGGCCGCATGGTGATGGGGCGGGGCCGGCCGGAGTCGAAGTTCGACGCCGACCTCGTCTTCGCCGCCTGCACCCACTTCGACAAGGCCGTCGAGATCAACTGTCGCCCCGAGCGTCTCGATCCCCCGATGCGACTGCTCCACAAGGTGGTGGAGGCCGGCTGCAAGGTCTCCATCGACACCGACGCCCACGCGGTCGGCCAGCTGGAGTGGCAACCCAATGGTTGCGCCCGAGCCGCCGACGCCGAGCTCCCGCTCGAGCGAATCGTCAACACCTGGTCGGCGGACGACCTCCTGGCCTGGACGGGCGCCCACGCGGCGTAGCCGCCGGGTTCTTCTTCGCCGGCCGTAACACCACGCCCGGCCGCGGCGGTTCTCCGGGTGCGCACGACGGGAGGTGGGGTGCCTGGGCCTGGGCGCCCCACCCTCCCGTGTCCGGGCCCCGGGCCACCGGACCTGCCAAACCCCCACAAAGGTGTCAAAATGGGATATGGCCCTCGGCGACCGGTTTCCCGCCGTGCTCGCCGGTGCCCAGGCGGGGGAGGAGCACGCCTGGGCCGCGCTCTACGACGAGCTGTCGGGGAAGCTGGCGCGCTACCTGCGGGCGAGGGGTGCACGCGAGCCCGAGGACCTCGTCGGTGAGGTCTTCGTGCAGCTCGCCCGAGGCCTGCGCCGATTCCGCGGGAACGAATCGGCGCTGCGCGGCTGGGCGTTCCTGATTGCGCGGAACCGGCTCCTCGACGAGTTGCGGCGTAGCAGTCGCCATCCGGTCGCGGCCCTCGAGGCCGTCGACCCGGACACGCTCGTCGCCACGGGCGACACCGAGGCCGACGCGCTGGGCCGGATCGACTCGGCCCGACTCCGGCGGCACCTCGAAGCGCTGACCCCCGACCAGCGCGACGTGCTGCTGCTGCGCGTCGTGGGCGATCTCTCCCTCGAGCAGGTGGCGGCGGCGCTCGGCAAGCGCGTCGGCGCCGTCACCCAGCTCCAACGGCGGGGCCTGGCGGCGTTGCGCCGCGAGCTCGCGCAGCAGGACCGGGAGGAGGTGCCGGCATGAGGGTCGACGACCGCGGCCCGCACCGCCCTCCCGGCG
>DASUUL010000372.1:0-3128 GCA_036374115.1 Acidimicrobiia bacterium
TCGTGCGAATCCTCGTCATCGCGGCCGTTCTCGGCACCACCTATTTGGGCAACACCTACCAGGCGTCGAACTCGTTCTCGAACGTGCTCTTCGAGCTCCTGGCAGCGGGCGCGCTCTCGGCGGTGCTCGTCCCGACCTTCGTCGAGCAGCTCGACGCCGGCAACGACGCCGAGGCGGAACGCCTTGCGGGAAACGTGCTCGGGCGCGCGTTCATCGCACTCGGCGCGGTCGCGATCGTCGGCGTCGTCGCCGCGCCGTGGATCGCCCGCCTCCTCATGAGCGGCGCAGAAGGGGCCGTGCGCGAGCAACAGGAGGAGCTCTCGACCTTCCTGCTGCGCTTCTTCGTCCCGCAGATCCTGCTCTACGCGCTCGGCACCGTATCGGTGGCGGCCCTGTACGCGAAGCGCCGCTTCGCGATCACGGCGGTGGCCCCCATGGGGCTCACGGTGGTCGTGGTCACGGCCCTCGTCGTCTTCCGCGTGCTCACCGGCGCGGGCGACGCCGGCCTCGAACTGTCGCTCGCCGAGAAGCTGACGCTGGCGCTCGGCGGAACGTTGGGCGTGGCCGCCTTCGTGGGGATCCCGGCAGTCGCTCTCCGGCGGTCGGGGTTCCGGCTGCGTCCCCGGTTCGACCGGCGCGACCCCGCGGTGGCGAGGCTCCTGCGCCTCTCGGGCTGGGCCGTCTTCCAGCACTCGATGATCGGCATCCTGCTCGTCACCGCGATCATCAACGGCAACCGCGTGAGCGGCGGCGTCATCGCCTACCAGGTGGCGTGGATCTTCTTCCTGGCGCCGTACGCGGTGCTCGCCCAGCCCATTCACAGCACGGTGCTCCCGGAGCTCTCCACCCGGGAGACCAAGGCGGACCGCGGTGCGTTCGCGGGCTCGGTCCGGTGGGCGCTCGACTCGATGGCATGGTTGGTGGTGCCGGTCTCGGTGGCGATGGTGGCGTTGGCGCTGCCGGGCATGCGGCTGGTGGTCTTCGGCGAGGCCGCGCACGGGGGTGTCGGACTGCTGGCGGCGGGACTGGCGTCGCTCGCCGTCGGGCTCTTCTTCTACAGCGCCTTCCTGCTCCTGGCCCGGGCCTATTACGCCCTTGGTGACAGCCGCGTCCCCGCACTCGTCGCGCTGGGGTCGGCGGTGATCGGCGCCGGCGTCATGGCGGTGGGGAGCCGCTTCGTCGAGGGCACCGCGGTGGTCGCCGCGCTCGGTCTCGGGCACAGTGCGGCCTATCTCCTCGGTGCCGTCGTGCTGGCGATCGGGTTGTCGCGCCGCACGGGTCACGCCATCGTGCCCCCGGCCCTGCCGCGGGCGCTGGTGGTGGCGGTCCCCCTGGGGGCGGTGGCGTGGTGGGCGGCGCACACGTGGGACCCGCAGGGTCGCCTCGGGAACCTCGTGCTGCTCGCCGTGGCCGGGGGTGTGGGGAGCATGCTGTACCTCCTGGGTGTACGTGCCCTCGGCGGGCCGCGCCTGCGCCTGCGGCTCCGCGACCGGGGCGCCACCCCCGGCGTCGCCGATCTCGATCCCGACAGCGCCGAGGTCGAGGCATGAGGCGTGCCGCCGGGCTCGTCACCGTCGCGCTGGCCGCGCTCGTGGCCGTGCCGGCGAGTGCCGGCGCGCGAGCCGGCGACTCGCTCCCCGACGTCGATCGTGTCCTGATCCTCTCCCTGCCGTCGGTGACGTGGTCGGACCTCGACGACCTACACCTGCCGAACCTCGACCCGCTCCTCGACGAGTCGGCCGTGGGCGACCTCACGACGCGGGCCCATCCGTCGCGGCGCCACACGAATCTCGGGGACGGCTACGTGACGATGGGTGCCGGCACCCGGGCGATCGGCGACGGCGGCGTCACCGACGGCCAGGCGCTCGAGGTCGGCGAGCCCTTCGGCCTCGACACCGCCGGGGACGTGTTCGAGCTGCGCACCGGTCGGAGCGTCGAGCGCGGGATCGTGCAGCTGGCGATCGCCACCATCGACGCTCGCAACGACCCCCTGTTGCTCGACTCGGAGCCCGGCGCCCTCGGGACCACCCTTGCCGAGGCCGGCTACCGGCGAGCCGTCATCGCCAACGGCGACGGAGTCGAGCCCGCCGGGGAGCCTCCTGTCTACCGGCGGGCGGCGGCGAGCGCGCTGATGGACGAGGTCGGCGTGGTGCCGGCGGGTGCGGTCGGCGGCGAGCTCCTGGTCGAAGACCCGAACGCGCCGTTCGGGGTCCGTTACGACAACGATGCGGTCGCGGCCGCATTCCGCGAGGTCTGGCGGCGCCGCTCTGTCGTGCTCGTCGAGGCATCCGACCTCACGCGGATGGACGTGTACCGCGATCTCACCACGAGCGAGCAGGCCGACGTGCTCCGCGCCGAGGCGCTGCGCCAGACCGACGATCTCGTCGGGCGGCTGCTCGCCGAGGTGGAGCCCGAGCGTGATGCGGTCCTCGTCGTCGCGCCCGCACACCCCCAGGGCGAGCTCGCCCTCACGGTGGCGGCAGTCCGGGCTCCGGGAGTCGAGCCGGGACTCCTCCGCTCCGCGACCACGCGCCGATCGGGATTCGTGCAGCTCATGGACGTCGCCCCGACGGTGCTCGACCTCCTCGACGTCGACCGGCCGTCGTCGATGCTGGGCCGCCCCTTCGAGGTCGGCAGAGGCGGAGGCGACGCCGCGGACCGCCGCGCCTACCTCGGCGACGCCGACGAGGCGGCGCGCTTCGTCGACGATCTCAACGAACCCGTCGCGGGCCTGTTCGTGGTGCTCGACGCCGCGCTCCTGGTGGGCGTGGTCGTGTGGCTGCGTCTCCTCACGGGAGACCGTCGGGTGCGCGAGGGGACCATGTTCGTCGCCCTGACGGTGCTCGGCCTCGTTCCCGCCGTCTACCTCGCCCGGCTCGTGGCCTTCCACGATCTCGGCGAGGCGGCCTATTGGGCGTTCCTGGCACTTGTTGCCATGGTGCTGGCGGCCGCGTACCGCGCCGCGGCCCGGTTCGGGCCGCTCGATCCCGCGCTCCTGGGGACCGGCGTCATCGTCGGCGTGCTGGCGCTCGACGTGTTCGCGGGCGCGCCCCTCCAGATCAGCAGCGCGCTCGGGAATTCGCCCATCGTGGGGGGCCGCTTCATCGGCTTCGGCAACCTGGCCTACT
>DASUUL010000373.1:0-2731 GCA_036374115.1 Acidimicrobiia bacterium
GGTGGCGGCGGCGGGTGGCGACGCGGCGCGCGACGCCGACGCGATCTACCACCTCGTGATGGGGTCGATGAACGACGCCCTCGTGGCTAGGACGCGGCCGTCGGACGCCGACGTCGAGCACCTGGTGGCGTTCGCGCTCGCCGGCATCGGGATGGGGTGACATGGAGCGGGAGCTGTTGCTCACCGGCATCGGCGGCCAGGGCGTCCAGCTGGCGGCGCAGGTGATGGCGCGGGGCGCGGCGCTCGAAGGCAAGCACGTGATGCTGTTCGGCGTCTACGGCGGGGCGATGCGCGGCATGAACACCGACGGCACGGTCGTGGTCGGCGACAGGCCGATCCAGGCGCCGCCGCTGGTGTCGCGGGCGTGGTCGGCGATCGCCATGCACGACAAGTTCTGGGCGCCGGTGGCGCCGAAGGTGCGTCCCGGTGGCGTGGTGCTCGTGAACTCGGCGACGTTCGAGGCGCCGCTCGACGAGGAGCGGTGGCGCGTCTTCCGCGTGCCGGCCACCGAGATCGCGGCGTCGTTGGGCAACGAGCTCGGCGGGTCGATGGTGATGGTGGGCGCGTACGTGGGCCTGACCGGCCTGGTCGGCCTCGACGCCGTGATCGGCGGGATGCGCGAGTCGATCCCGGCGTACCGGTCGCAGCACATCGCCGCCAACGAGGCCGCGGTGCGCGCCGGGTACGAGCACGTGGCCGCCGATCGCCTGGCGGTGCCGGCATGACCTCGATCACGAGCCGCGGGACGGTCACGATCGACACCGCCGTCTGCAAGGGCTGCGAGCTGTGCATCCCGGCGTGCCCGCCGCGGGTGCTGTCGATGACCGACGCGAGCGAGGTGAACCACCTCGGGTACCGCTATCCCCTGCTGGCGCCGGGGTGCACCGGGTGCGCGGCGTGCCTCATGGTGTGTCCCGACTTCGTGTTCGAGGTGTTCCGCTTCGACGAGCCCGTCGTCACCGAGGTGCCGTCATGAACGTTCTGGCGTCGCACGACCGGCATCATCCCGGCGCGGCGGCGCCGGAACGGGCCCTGATGGAGGGGTCGGAGGCGATGGCCGAGTCGGCGTTGGCGGCGGGGTGCCGCTTCTTCGCCGGGTACCCGATGACACCGTTCACGGAGCTGCTCGAGCACTTCGCCCGGCGCCTCCCCGAGGTGGGCGGCACGTGCATCAACGCCGAGAGCGAGCTCGAGGCCGTCGGGATGGCGTGGGGCGCGCTGGCGGCGGGCGCCCGGGCCGCGACCGGCTCGACCGGCCAGGGGCTCTCGCTCATGCAGGAGAGCTTCAGCGAGATCACGCTCGCCGAGCTGCCGCTGGTGATCTTCAACATGGCGCGGGGCCAGGGCGACTACTTCCAGTCGACCCGGGGCGGCGGGCACGGCGACTACCGCCACGTGGTGCTCGCACCCGTCGACATCACCGAGGCGGTGGAGCTCACCCAGCTCGCCTTCCACCTCGCCGACCAGTGGCGCAACCCGGTGCTGGTGTACGGCGACTACCTGCTCGCGCACACCAACGAGGCGGTGGCCGTGCCGGCTCGCGAGTTCGGACCGCTGCCGGCGAAGGACTGGGCGGTCGACGGGTCGCTCGCGGGCTCCGGGAGGTCGCGCAGCATCTCCCCGCTCGGGCTCGGCAAGCACGGCAACGAGGGTCCCGGGATCGAGCGGCACCTGCGTCAGATCGCGGCCAAGCACGCGGAGATCGCGCGCACGGAGGCGCGGGTCGAGACCGCCCATGTCGAAGGCGCCGAGACGGTCGTGGTCGCGTTCGGGTCGCCGGCGCGCTTCGTGCGTTACGTCGTGGAGGAGCTGCGGGCGGAGGGCGAGCGGGTCGGGTTCGTGCGTCCGATCACGCTGTGGCCGTATCCGTCGGAGGCCGTGCGGTCGGCCGCCTCGGGCGCGAGCGTCCGCACGGTCGCCGTGTTCGAGCTGAGCGCGGGGCAGATGATCGACGACGTGCGCCTCGCGGTGCTCGGCGGGGCGCCGGTCGTCGGCATCGGTGGGATCTCCACCGACGGGTCGGGCTTCGGCGTGGGCCCGCTGTTGGACACCGAGGTCGTGCGCGAACGAGTGCTGGCGATCCATCGGGGCGGCGTCGGCGCCACCCTTCCTCCGCTACCGGTGAACGATCGTGGCTGAGCCGGTGCTACCCGAGGGCGTCGGGATGCGGAAGGTGGGCAATCTCAAGCCCGAGCTGCTCCTCACCCAGGAGCACAACCTGTGCCCCGGGTGCGGGGAGCCGGTCGCGCTGCGGCTTTTCCTGGAGTCGCTCTCGGAGCTGGGCGTCGCGCAGCGGTCGGTGATGGTCGCCGGGATCGGCTGCTACACCGCGTTCACCGGCACCGTCGACGTCGACCTCTTGCAGGCGCTGCACGGGCGGGCGCCGTCGGTGGCGACGGGGGTGAAGCGGGTGCGGCCGGAGTGCGTCGTGTTCACCCTCCAGGGCGACGGCGACATGGTGAACGAAGGGCTCCAGGAGGTGCTCCACACCGCAGCGCGCGGCGAGCGGGTGACGTGCATCCTGCTCAACAACGGCGTCTTCGGTGAGACCGGCGGGCACATGACCGCCACGACGGTGCTCGGCCAGCGTACGAAGAACTCGTTGGAGGGCCGGGACGCCGAGTACCACGGTCACCCGATCCTGATCGGCGACCTGGTCGCGCGTCTGGAGGGAGCGGCGTACGTGGCGCGCGGGTCGGTGCACAACGCCGGTGCGGTCGCGCGTACGAAG
>DASUUL010000374.1:0-13181 GCA_036374115.1 Acidimicrobiia bacterium
GAGGCGTGCACGGCCGAGGGCATCGAGCTCGCCGGGTGGCGGCAGGTGCCCGTCGACGAGGCGCACGTCGGCGAGCGCGCCCGCGGCGACCTCCCGGGTCTCTGGCACGCGCTCGTGCTGCGTCCGGGCGACGTCGACGACCTCCAAGCCGAGGGGTGTGCCTACCGGGCGCGTCGCCGTGCCGAGGCGCGCTGTCGCGAGGAGCACGTGCGGCACTACTTCGCCAGCTGGTCGTTCGCGACCGTCAACTACAAGGCGCTCGTGATCAGCGACCGGCTCGCCGGCTTCTATCCCGACCTGCAGGCCGGCGACTTCGCGGCGCCGTTCGTGGTCTTCCACAGCCGCTTCTCCACCAACACCACGCCGGCGTGGGAGCGGGCCCAGCCGTACCGCAACCTGTGTCACAACGGCGAGATCAACACCATCCGGGGGAACCAGCACCGCATGGTGGCGCGCGGCCACCTCGGCACCGAGGAGGTCGGCCTCGGTCCCGAAGAGCTGTTCCGCCCCGTGTTCGACCCATCCGACTCCGACTCGGGGAAGCTCGACGGCACCGTCGAGTTGCTCGTGCGGGGCGGCCGCGACGTCCGGCACGCGGTGGCGATGCTCGTGCCCGAAGCGTGGGAGGGTCAGCGCGATCTCCCGCCCGGCGTGCGCGACTTCTTCCGCTACCACGCCTGCCTCGCCGACCCGTGGGACGGGCCCGCCGGTGTGATCTTCACCGACGGACGCCGAGTCGGCGCCGCCCTCGACCGCAACGGGCTCCGGCCGCTGCGCTGGCAGGTCTGCGACGACGGTCTGGTGGTGTGCGCGTCGGAGGTCGGGGCGGTACCGGTCGCCGGGCGCGGGACGGTGCGCCGCGGGCGGCTCGGGCCGGGCGACATGCTCTCGGTCGATCCCGACACGGGTGTGCAGCACGACGCCGCGGTGAAGTCGTGGCTGGCGCACCGCGGGCCGTATGCACAGTGGGCGCGCGACGGGCTGCGGCCGTTCCACATCGGTGAAGCGGTCGAGATGACGCCGGGCGGCCGTGAGGAGGAGGAGTTGAAGCGCCACCAGGCCGCGTTCGGGCTCACACGCGAAGAGGTGGCGATGATCGTCAAGCCGATGGCCACCGAGGCCAAGGAGCCGACGTTCTCCATGGGCGACGACGCCCCGTTCGCCGCCGTCGCGACCCGCCCGCGCCCCCTCTTCCACTACCTCAAGCAGAAGTTCGCGCAGGTGAGCAACCCTCCGATCGATCACCTCCGCGAGCGGCTGGTGATGTCGCTGCGAACGTGCCTCGGTCCGCGCCGTCCCCTGCTCGTCGAGCAGGCGTCGGCCGCCCGCCTGCTCGAGCTCCCGAGCTTCTTCGTCTACCCGTCCGCGGTGCAGGCGCTCCTCGACGCCGGACGCTGCCCGTTCCCGGCCGTCCTCCTCGACGCCACCTTCGCCGTCGACGACGGGCCCGGCGGCCTCGAGCGGTCGCTCACCGCGCTCACCGACGACGCGGTCACTGCGGTGCGCGGCGGGGCCGGTGTGCTGGTCGTCTCCGATTCGGCGGTGACCGCGACGCGGGCGCCCATCCCGTCGCTGCTCGCCACGGGCGCGGTGCACCACCGCCTGATCAACGATCGCATCCGCCAGGACGCCTCACTCGTCGTCGACACGGGCGACGCCCGCGACGTGCACGCCCTCGCCACGCTGCTCGGCTACGGCGCCGACGCCATCTGCCCCCGCCTCGTGCTCCAGACCGTGGCGGTGATGGCCGACGACGGGCAGCTCGGCGAGCTCGCCGCCGCGGTGGCCCAGCGCCAGCTCCAGGCCGCGCTCGAGGACGGCGTGCTGAAGATCTTCTCCAAGATGGGCATCTCCACCGTCGACGGCTATCGCGCCGCCCAGATCTCGGAGGCGCTCGGGCTGGCTCCCGAGGTCGTCGACCGGTGCCTGTACGACACGATGTCGACCGTCGGCGGTGTGGGCTTCGACACGCTCGGCGCCGACGCCCTCGCGCGCCACGCCCAGGGCTTCGGCGGCGACGAGGCGACGTTGGAGGAGCCCGGCTGGATCCGGTTCCGCAAGCGGGGTGGCGAGTACCACGCGAACAACCCCGACGTCGTGGCCGCCCTCCAGGCGGCCGCCGGCGTGGTCGCCGCCGACGACGGTGAGGGCAACGGCGAGCGCCCGCGGCGAGGCCGGGCGGCGGCCCGGCGGGCCGACGGCGACGACACCGGTGAGCTCGACGGCCTCGAGCCCGCGCCCCCTCAGGAGCAGGGCAAGGTGCATCTCCTGGTCACGCCGGCCGGCGGCAACGGCGAGGAGTTCCAGCCCGAGCCCGACCCGGTCGAGCTGCGGGCCGCGCACCTCCTCCAGCGCGCCGTCGGGGAGGGCCGGGTCGATCTGTACGAGTCGTTCCGGAAGCTCGTGGAGTCTCGGCCGATCACCGAGCTGCGCGACCTGCTCGATCTGGTGCCCGACCGTGAGCCGATCCCGCTCGACGAGGTCGAGGCCGCCGAGGGGATCACACGCCGGTTCTCTACCGGCGCGATGTCGCACGGCGCCCTCTCGAAGGAGGCGCACGAGACGCTCGCGATCGCCATGAACATGATCGGCGGGCGCAGCAACTGCGGCGAGGGCGGTGAAGACCCGTATCGCTACCGCACCCGTGGGCTCGCGCGCGACCGGAACTCGCGGATCAAGCAGATCGCCTCGGGCCGCTTCGGCGTCACGCCGGAGTACTGCGCGTACGCCGACGAGCTCAACATCAAGATGGCGCAGGGCTCGAAGCCGGGAGAGGGCGGCCAGCTGCCGGGACACAAGGTCAGCACCGAGATCGCGCGGCTGCGCCACACGCAGCCGGGCGTCGGCCTCATCTCACCCCCACCGCATCACGACATCTACTCGATCGAAGACCTGGCGCAGCTGATCTTCGACCTGAAGCAGGTGAACCCCCAGGTCGAGGTGTCGGTGAAGCTCGTGGCCGAGGAGAACGTCGGCACGATCGCCGCCGGCGTGGTGAAGGCGCTGGCCGAGGTCGTCCAGATCTCGGGGAACAACGGCGGCACCGGCGCGTCGCCGCTCTCCTCGATCAAGCACGCGGGCATGCCGTGGGAGCTCGGCATCGCCGACACGCAACAGGCCCTCATCGAGAACGGGCTGCGTGACCGCGTGCGCGTGCGCGTCGACGGCGGCTTCCGCACCGGCCGCGACGTCGTGGTCGCGGCGCTGCTCGGGGCCGACGAGTACTCGTTCGGAACCGCCGCGATGATGGCCGAGGGCTGCATCATGGTGCGCGCCTGCCACCGCGACACGTGCCCCACCGGCGTCGCCACCCAGCGGCCCAACCTGCGGGCGAAGTTCAGCGGCACGCCCGAGGGCGTGGCCCAGTACCTGCTGTTCGTGGCCGAGGAGGTGCGCCAGGTCCTGGCCTCGCTCGGGCTGCGGTCGCTCGACGAGGCCATCGGCCGGGTGGAGCTGCTCCGTCAGCGCATCACGCGCGACACCCGGGCCGACGCGATCGATCTCGCTCCGCTGCTCACGCCGCCGGCCGACGCCGGCGCCGCCCGGCGTTTCGTGGAGCACGTGCCCATCCAGCGGCCGCGCTCGACCCTCGACGAGCGTCTCCTCGTCGACGGGTTCGCCGCGCTCTGGGAGGGCGGCGACGCCGAGCTCGACTACGAGATCACCAACGCCGACCGCACCGTGGGCGCGTCGCTCGGCGGCGCGATCGGGCTCGAGTGGGGACGGTCGCTGCCCCCCGGCACGGTCACCGCCCGCTTCACCGGGTCGGCCGGTCAGAGCTTCGGTGCGTTCCTCGCCGACGGGGTGAGCCTCGAGCTCGTCGGTGAGGCGAACGACTACCTCGGCAAGGGGCAGGGCGGCGGCCGCATCGTGGTGCGCCCTCCCGACGACGACGGTGGCGACGCCGTGCTCGCGGGCAACACCGTCTTGTACGGCGCCACCGGCGGGCAGGTGTTCCTCGCCGGGCGCGTCGGGGAGCGCTTCATGGTCCGAAACAGCGGCGCCACCGCGGTGGTCGAGGGAACCGGCGACCACGCCTGCGAGTACATGACCGGGGGCACCTGCGTGATCCTCGGGCCGTTCGGCTACAACCTCGGCGCCGGCATGACCGGCGGTCAGGCCTTCGTGTACGACCCCGACGGCATGCTCGCCTCGCGCCTGAACCCGCAGCTGGTGGACGCGGTGAAGGTCGGCGACGAGTTGCACGCGGCCGAGCTGCGGTTCCTCGTGGAGCGACACCGCGAGTTCACGGGCTCACCCCGCGCCGGCGGGATGCTGGTCGACTGGGACGCGGCCCTGCGCTGCTTCTGGCGGGTGGCGCCGGTCGACGAGGTGGCGCGCATCGAGCGGGCCAACGAGGGCGTGCTCGGCGCCCCGCGTTAGCTGCTGCTCGCGCTCGCGGTGTAGGTCAGGCGGGGGCGAGGAACAGCTCGGGGATCGGCTCGTAACCGAACGCACCGGCCGTGAGCGAGTAGCGGAGCTCCTCACGCGTGTCTTGGTACGCCTGGACGGCGTCGTTGTACGCCGCCACCTCCGGGGCGGCGGGCGCGGCGGCCGCGAAGGCGGCGAGGGCGTCGGTCATCGCCGGGTCGCCCCCGAGACGGGGTGAGCTCGCCACCTTCTTCGTGACCCGGGCGGCGATGCCCTCGAGCGCGTTGGCGGTGCTCACCTCCGTCTCGGTGTCGGCGTCGGCGGCGGGCGCCTGCTGGAGCTCCTGCCACCGCTCGAGCTCGCGGGCCAGGTCACGGGTGGCGTCGAGGTCGCCGGCGCCGGCGGCGCGGAGCTGGGCGAGCACGGTGTCGAGGTGCGTGTAGCGCTCGACCAGCGGCGCCCGCAGTGTTCCCCACCGGTCCTCGGCACGATCACGATCGTCGCCGAGTTGCCCCCGGCTGGTCACGACGAGCGCGACGACGCCGCCCACGACGAGCAGCAGCACGAGGAAGAGCGCGAGGCGACGAACGCGACGAGCCATGATCCGCTCACCCTACTGAGCCCCTTGTCGCCGTTGGCTGACCGTCGTAGCGTCCCGCCATGGCCCGCTCCCGGGCCGTGGTCGTGGCGATCCTCGCCGCCGCCTCGCTCGGGGGCTGGCGGCTGGGAACGGCGCGGCGCACGGCCACCGCCGCGTACACCGTCGTGGCCGTCCACGACGGCGACACCATCGAGGTGGCCCGCGGCGGCGAGCGCGACACCGTCCGGCTCCTCGGCGTCGACACCCCCGAGACCCGGCACCCCACGCGGCCGGTCGAGTGCTTCGGGCCCGAGGCGGCCGCCTACACCACCCGGCGCCTCACCGGCCGGAGCGTCCGGCTCGAGGACGACGTGGAGGCGCGTGACCGCTACGACCGCCGCCTCGCCTACGTGATCGTCGACGGCGAGCGCTTCAACGACCAGCTCCTGCGCCTCGGCTACGCCGAGCTCCTCGTGATCGAGCCCAACCACGCCCACGCCCGGGCGATGCTGCGCGCCGAGCTGGAGGCCAAACGGGCGGGACGGGGCCTCTGGGGCGAGTGCTGACCGATCGGCTCAGGCGGGTCGGCGCCCGACGATCGTCACCAGGCCCTCGGGGAGCTCCTCGCCGCCGAAGGCGCCGGCGACGCGCGCCTCGAGGCCGTGCTCGGCGAGAAAGCCCGGGACCCGCGCGGTGTCGACGAGCACGTTGTCGTGGCGCTCGTCGTCGCGCCGCCACGTGCCGTCGCCCTCGCGCACGAAGACCGTCATCTCGCGCACGAACCGGTTCGGGCGCGGAACCTGGAACTCGGTGACGATCACCCAGTCGTCGTCGACCCGCACCGCCGGCGGCGCCTCGCGGCGCGCCTCACCCCAACGCAGGTCGCACAGGTCGAGGGCGAGCACGCCGCCCGGGCGCAGCGCGCCGGCCGCCGCCGCCAGGGCGCGGTCGACGGAGTCCTCGTCGGGCAGGTAGCTCAGCACGTGGCCCACCGACACGACCGCGTCGCATTCGGGAACGGGATCGTCGGGCAGGGCGAGCAGGCGGATCTCCTCGGCGTCGGGCACCACGTCACGAGCGAGGTCGAGCATCGCGGGCGACGCGTCGGTGGCGACCACCCGGTGGCCGGCGTCGACGAGATACCGGGTGAGGAGCCCGCTGCCGCACCCGAGCTCGAGGACGAGGCCGGCGCGTTCGCGTACCGGTTCGAGCAGCGCCAGGATCCCGGGCGCGCACCGGTCGGCGTGGAAGCCGAATCCGCGGTGGTGGACGAGCGCGAGATCGCGGCGGTAGTAGGGGTTGGTGGCCACCTGCCCATCCTGGCAGGCGCGCCGGCTAGGTCAGTGACGTCAAGCGCGTGCGCATCTTGTCGATGGCGCTCCCGAGGACCTCGCGCGCCTCGGCGCGGGTGCAGCCGAGATCGCGGCAGAGGTCCTTCATCGACTCGGGCTGGCCGTGGAGACCGAACCGGCGGGCGAGCGCCTCGTACTCGAGCGGGCTGAGGGCGTCGAACGCGTGCGGGTCGGCGCGCAGCTCGAGGGCGTCGAGGTCGATCTCGTCGTCGGCGACGGGTTCGGCGCCACCGAGCATGACGGAGGCGCCGTCGGGGTACGGCCACCCGTCGTCGGTGGGGAAGAGGGGGAAGGTTGACCGAGCCATGACCCTCTCCTTTGCTCGCTGCGCCCATCGTGCCCGCCGCCACCGGGCCCGTCAACGGGCGGTCGTCAGGTGGCCGGCCGGACGGGGGTGCCGGCGTGCTTGCCGATCAGGTCGAGCAGGGCGTCGCCGTGACGCTCGACCTTG
This sequence comes from Acidimicrobiia bacterium, assembly GCA_036374115.1. Lineage (GTDB taxonomy): Bacteria > Actinomycetota > Acidimicrobiia > IMCC26256 > JACDBD01 > JACDBD01. Next base: position 6,755 of record DASUUL010000374.1, read on the forward strand.
ATCTTGCCGATCCCAGGCAGCGCGAGCAGCGCCCGGCGGGTCCGCGGCCGGGCGCCGGCGACCGCGGCGAGCGTGCGGTCGTGGAAGATCACGTAGGCGGGCACGCCCGAGGCACGGGCGAGGTTGCGCCGCCACTCCACGAGCGCGGCGAGGAGCTCGGGATCGGGTGCGGGGAACCCGTCGACCGATAGGGGCCCGCGGTCCTTGGCGCTGCGTGCCCGGAGCCTCGCTTCGGCGATGTGCTCGGCGCCGCGTTCGCTCGGCTCGTCGGCTGCCGGCGCGGAGGCGAATGCCTGCTCCACCACCGCGAGCCACGGGCTCGGCTTGCGGTCGACGGTGCGGAGCCCGATCGTGCGCTGCCGGGCCCAGCTCAGGTGGAGGGCGCGCTCCGCCCGGCTGAGCGCCACGTACAGGAGGCGGCGCTCCTCGGCGCGCTCGGCGGGAGTGTCGGCGTGCGAGATCGGCACCAGGCCCCGCTCGAGCCCGGTGACGAACACGGTGTCGAACTCGAGGCCCTTCGCCCGGTGGAACGTGAGGAGCTCGACGGCGTCGGCACCGCCGTCGAGGTCGTCGCTCCCGCGGAGGGCGACCTCGAGGTAGGCGCGAAAGCCGTCGATCGAGCCGGGTCCGCCGTCGGCCGCGAGGTACTCCCGCCCCAGGCGCGCCAGGGTCTCCACGTGCTCCCGGCGTTCCTCTCCCATCTCGTGGCCCGTTTCGGGGCCGGCGTCGGGGCCCGCGGGGACGCCCGCATCGCGGTCGGCCTCGGCGCCGAGATCGGCCAGCAGGCTCGTGAACGGACGGCCGGGTGCCACCCGTGCCGACTCGGCGAGGGCGTCGAGCGTGGCGCGCACCTCGGGGCGCTGGAGGAAGCGGGTCGCGCCGCGCACGCGGAACGGGATGCCGTCCCGACCGAGGGCCTCCTCGAAGCGGGCCGACTGGGCGTTGGTGCGGTAGAGGACCGCCATCTTCGACCACTGCCGGTTCGAGCCGTGGGCGTGCCGGAGCTCACCGACGATGCCGGTGGCCTCGGCCTCGTCGTCGGGGTAGGCCACGACGGCCGGCACGGGCCCGTCGGGTCGGGGGGTGCTGACGGCCGGGCGCGGGCCAGCGCCGTCGGCGAGCACCGCAGCCGCGGCCGCGATCACCTGAGGCGTCGACCGGTAGTTGCTGCCGAGGCGCACGATGGTGGCGCCCGGGAAGTGGCTCGCGAACCCGGAGAGGTACGCCGGGTCGGCGCCCGCGAACGCGTAGATCGCCTGGTCGGGGTCGCCGACGACACAGAGGCTTGTCCCGTCGCCGAGCCAGCCCCGCAGCAGGCGGAGCTGGGCGGGGTTCACGTCCTGGAACTCGTCGACGAAGAGGTGACGGAAGCGCCACCGCTGGGTTGCCTGGAACTCGGGATCGCGCTCGAGGGCGTCACCGCACCACCAGATGAGGTCGTCGAAGTCGACGACACCGCGCCGGCGGCACTCCTTCTCGTACCGCTCGTAGAGCGCGGCGATCTCGAACGCGGGCCGTGGCGGCTCTCGCCGGGCCTGCGCCACCGCCGCCTCGTACTTGTCGGGCGGTACGAGGCGGGCCTTGGCCCATTCGATCTCGCTGGCGACCTCGGCGGCGGCGACCGCGGCGCGGGCGCCCCGGCCCGGCATCCACGGGCCGAGGATGCGGGCCTTGCGCGCCAGGACGCCCGGCATGGACTTGCCCCGCTCGACGTTCCGCCGCCGCAACTGTGCGAGCGCGATGGAGTGGAACGTGCCCGCGGTGACGTCGCGGCGGACGCCGAGCCGGCCCAGGCGGGCCACGAGCTCACCGGCGGCCTTGCGGGTGAACGTGACCGCGAGGACGTGACCCGGGTCGATACGCGCCCGGCTCGACTGCCAGGCGATGCGGCGAGTCAGGACGCGGGTCTTGCCCGAGCCGGCGCCCGCGAGGATCGCCAGTGGGGCGGCGTCGACCGTGACGGCCTCGCGTTGCGTGGCGTCGAGGCCGTCGAGGAGGCCGTCGGCGCGGAGGCTGTCGGCGAGAAGGCCGGCGGTGGCGCGCGCGCCCGGCTCGGTCGTCACGCAGCCACCGTACCGGCCGCGTGTGACGGCTACGTGCCGGCCGGCGGGACCGGGCCGCGGGAAGGCCCCGAGTAGTCTTCGCGGCGTCGCCGCTCCGATCTCCTCGGGGCCTGGTTCCCGACCGGCTCACGTGTTCTCGTGTTCCGGAGCACCCCGGATGGGGCCCTTCCGGTACCGCGTCCACGCTCGACCGGCACCGAGCACCCTACGACCGCGACCGCGCGCCGTCAAGAGCCGATCGCGGTTGGGGGTAGCGTCCCCGGCGTGAGCGGAGTGCGCGTGACGCGGCGGCGTTTCGAGGAGCTGGTCGCCGACGCGCTCGACTCCGTTCCCGTCGAGCTCGCCGAGCAGATGGAGAACGTGGCGGTCCTCGTCGAGGACTGGCCGACGCCCGAGCAGCTCGCCGGGCGCGACGGCACGCTCCTCGGCCTCTACGAGGGCATCGCGCTCACCGACCGTTCGCCCATCGGCTACGCCGGCGTCCTGCCCGACCGGATCACCGTGTTCCGTGGGCCACTGTGCGCGCTCGCTCGCGACGAGGACGACCTCGCCGATCACGTGCGCACGACGGTGGTGCACGAGATCGCCCACCACTTCGGCATCGACGACGACCAGCTCGAGGCGCTCGGCTGGGCCTGACCACCCGGCAGGTCCGCGGCCGTTTGTATGCTCGGAAACGTGCGGCTTCGTGATCGCAACCGCTGGCAGAACTGGGGCAGGAACCAGCAGTGCTCCCCCGCGGCGGTCGAGGAGCCCGAGAGCGAGCTCGAGGTCGTCGAGGCGGTCAAGCGCGCCGCCGCCGTGGGTCAGACCGTCAAGGTCGCCGCTTCGGGGCATTCCTTCACCGACATCGCCTGCACCGAGGGGCGGATGCTGCGCCTCGAGCGTCTCGATCGCGTGCTCGCGATCGACGAGGAGGCGTCGACGGTCACCGTCGAGGCCGGGATCCCCCTCTGGAAGCTCAACGAGGAACTGGCGCGGCGCGGCCTGGCGCTCGCCAATCTCGGCGACATCGACCGCCAGACGATCTCGGGCGCGATCGCGACCGCCACGCACGGAGGCGGGGCGCGATTCGGGGGCCTCGCCACCTTCGTTCGGGCGCTCGAGCTCGTGACCGGCGACGGAACGGTCATGCGGTGCTCGCCCGAAGAGGAGCCGGAGGTGTTCGCGTGTGCACGGGTCGGTCTGGGCGCGCTCGGTGTGGTGACGAAGCTCACACTCGAGTGCGTTCCCGCCTTCCGACTCCGCGCGGTCGAGCGCCCGACGACACTCGACGAGATGCTCGACGACTTCGACTCGATCGTCGACGGCAACGAGCACATGGACTTCTACTGGTGGCCGCACACCGACGTCGCCACCGTCAAGGTGGCCAACCGTACCGACGATCCCATCCGGCGGAAGCCGCCGTACAAGGCGTGGCGCGACGAAGTGCTCCTGTCGAACTATCTCTTCGGGGCGCTGTGCACGGTCGGACGCCTGCGCTCGGCGATGGTGCCCGATCTCATGCGCAGGACGGCGAGCTCGCTCGGCAAGACCCAGCGCGTCGACGAGAGCCACCGAGTCCTCTGCAGCCGTCGTCTCGTGCGCTTCGTGGAGATGGAGTACGCGGTGCCTCGCGCCGACTCGGGCTCGGCGCTGCTGCGGGTCCGCGAGCTGATCGAGCGGGAGCGGCTCCCCGTCGACTTCCCGATCGAGATCCGGGTCGCCGCGGCCGACGACATCCCGCTCAGCACCGCGCAGGGTCGCGACACCGCCTACCTGGCCGTCCACCTCTCGGCGGGCCGGCCCAACGACTCCTACTTCCGGGGCGTCGAGTCGATCATGGACGACTTCGGCGGCCGGCCCCACTGGGGGAAGATGCACTTCCAGGACGCGTCGACGCTCGCGCCGCGGTACCCGGAGTGGGATCGCTTCGCGGCCGTGCGCGCCAAGCTCGATCCGGACGGCCGGTTCCGCAACCCGTACCTCGATCGGGTGCTGGGCCCGGTCGGGTAACGTCGTCGCGACCACCGAGCGAAACGAGAACCGATGCCGTATCCGAGGCACCTCATCAACGAGGGCGAGGTGGTCGCCCTCGACCTCAATCCTCACTGGTGGTATTTCGCTCGCCAGATCGCCACGGGCGTCCCGCTCGTCATCGCGCTCGTCGGCGTCCTGGCGCTCGACGGCGACGCTCGCAAGTACCTGGGCTACGCGTGGGGTGTGCTCGCGATCGTGTGGGCGATCTGGCTGCTCTTCAAGTTCCTCTCGTGGAGGTTCACGTTCTTCGTGGTGACCAGCGACCGCCTGATCTATCGCCACGGTGTGCTGTCGAAGCGAGGTATCGAGATCCCCCTCGAGCGGATCAACAACATCAACTTCGGGCAGGGCATCTTCGAGCGCGTGATCGGCGCCGGCGACCTGCAGATCGACTCGGCGGGCAAGGAAGGGCAGTCGCACTTCTACAACATCCGGCATCCCGACGGCGTGCAGCAGGAGATCTACCGCCAGATGGAGGCGTACGACCGCAAGAAGGCCGGCTGGTCGGCTCCCCAGGGGTCGGCCGCCGACGAGATCGAGAAGCTCGCCAACCTTCGCGACCGGGGTGTGATCTCGTCCGAGGAGTTCGAGGCCAAGAAGACGCAGCTTCTCGAACGCTGACGACCGTCACCGCTGTCAGGCGCGCAGCACCCGTACCGCGTGCGCGGGGATCTCGATCGTCGGACCCTCGACGTCGTCTCCCGTCCACAGCTCCGAGGAGCCGGCGAAGCCGTCGGGAACCGGCCGGCTCGACGGGGCGTCCGCCCAGTTGAAGAGGGCGGCGACCGGGCGCCCGCCTCGCTCCGCCCGCCACACCGACGGTGGCTCGCCCTGGGTGAAGAAGTGCTCGGTCTCGGGACGGTCGACGCGCGCGAACAGGTCGACGGGGCGAAAGCCGTCCCCTCCCACGAGATCGAGCAAACCGGGCTGCTCCAGCACGGCGCGCGCCGGCTGGGGCAGTGCGGCGAGCTCGTCGGCCAGGAGGAAGGGCCCCCCGCAGAGAGCCGCGACGGTCGCGAGCGTGCGGGCCTCCTCGACCGAGTAGCCGTCGGTCTCGCCGTCCCACGCCATGACCACGTCGGGGTCGGCTTCGAACCAGCGCCGGTGCAGTGCGAAGCGGGCGGCGACGTTGCGGGCCTGGGGCCGGATCCCGTGGAATCCGGTCCATCCGTCCTGCAACGGCTGGCCGAACTCGCGCAGCAGCACGGGCACCGCGAGGTCGTGACCGACGCGGTTGCCGTGGCACACGCCGACGGCGGGGAGCAGCGGCATGCCACAGCCGAGCACGTACACGTCGTCGCCGAGAGCCTCCGCCATGGCGCCGAGCCCGCGCCGGAGGGCGGCGGTACCCGTGGAGCGGGCGTCGTGGCGCCCGCCCTCGACGGCGCCGAGATAGAGGAAGTCGAGCTTGACCATCTCGAAGCCCCACGCCCGAACCTGGCGGCCCAGATCCCGCAGCCAGTCGACGACGGCCGGGTTCGAGGCGTCGAGACCGAGGCGACCGTACCGGTCGAGCAGGGGAGCACCGTCGTCGCCGCGCACCATCCAGCCCGGCTGTTCGGTGCCGAGGCCGGGCGCGCCCGGTTGCACCATGAAGGGCGCGAGCCACAGCCCGGGCCGCCCGCCCAACGCACGGACTGCGTCGGTGAGCTCGCGCAGGTCGGCGGGGAACCGGTCGTTCGGCCACCAGGCGCCGTAGGTAGTCTGCCAGCCGTCGTCGAGCTGGATCACGTCGAACCCCGGGCGGGTCCCGTAACGCTCGAGGAGGACCCGGGCGTTCTCCAGCACGTGCTCGGGCTCGACGACCAGCCCGTAGTGGTACCACGACTCCCATCCGACGATCGGTGCGCCCGTCCACCGCCGCGCGCCCGAGGCCTTCCCGGCCAGCGCGGCGAGCTCCCCGGCGACGGCCAACGGGTCCCGCGCTGCGGTCAGCGCGATGGGCGGTGTCCGTTCGGTCGTCCCGGCCTCCAGCGGCAGGCCGAGCCCCGGCGGGGCCAGGGTCTCGTAGCCCCACGTTCCCGCCACGATCGCCTCCGGTGGCGTGGCGCCGCACGTCACCGCGACGAGGAGCTGCTCGCGCCCCGGCCGGGAGGTGACCGCGGTGGCGAAGCGGTGCGCGTCGAGCGCCTGCACGCCCACCGCGGCATCGCCGCCGGCCACGACCGTTCCCCACCACGACGTGCCCGGCTCTCCGGCGCTGCGTACGCCCGCGTAGGCCCACGAGTCGTACCCCTCGACGAGACGGCTCCGGGCCGGCGGGCTCGCACTCCACTCGAGCGGGCCCGCCACCGGCACCAGGCGCTCCAGGGTGCCTTCGCGGGACGCCTCGTAGGCACAGCGCA
>DASUUL010000375.1:0-2062 GCA_036374115.1 Acidimicrobiia bacterium
AGGCCCGCCGGCCCGCCTCCGATGATCACCACCGCGGTCCGCTCAGCCATCGCCGCCGCCCCCTGACATGGTGCGCTCGAGGCGGTCGAGCGTCTGCATCGCCGGGAGGCACTGGGCGACGCTGGCGTTCGGCTCGCGCCCTTCGGCGACGGCGGCGAGGAACTCGCGGTCCTGGACCTCGATGCCGTCGCTGCTGATCGCCACACCGTCGAGGTCGATCGCGTTGTCGTAGCCGTCGACGAGGTCATCGTAGCGGGCGACGTACGTGCCGTTGTCGCAGATGTACCGGAAGAACGTGCCGAGCGGGCCGTCGTTGTTGAACGACAGCGCGAGCGTGCACAGCGCGCCGGACGGCGCCCGCAACCCGACGGTCATGTCCATCGCGATCCCGAGCTCGGGGTGCGGCGGGCCCTGCTGGGCCCACGCCGACGATGCGACCTCACCCGTCTGGTACTGGAACAGGTCGACCGTGTGGCAGGCGTGGTGCCACAGCAGGTGATCGGTCCACGTCCGTGGCCGGCCGAGCGCGTTCTTGTTCTCGCGGCGGAAGAAGAAGGTCTCGACGACGAGGTGCTGGAGGGTCAGCTCGCCGCTGGTGACGCGCCGGTGGATCCACTGGTGGCTGGGGTTGAACCTGCGGGTGTGGCAGACCATCGCCGTCACGCCGGTCCGCTGCTGGGCGGCGACGACCGCCTCGGCGTCGGCGAGCGAGTCCGCCATCGGGATCTCGACGAGCACGTGCTTGCCGGCCTCCATCACGGCGATCGCCTGCGCGGCGTGCAGCTGGGTCGGCGTGGTGAGGATCACCGCGTCCACGTCGGGTCGCTGCATCGCCGCCGCGAGGTCGGTCGTGTGGTGGGCGATCGCGAACTCCTCGGCGAACGCCGCGGTGTCGTCGGGGTTGCCGCCGGCGACGGCGACGACGTCGGCGCCGTCGATGCGCCGCAGCGCCTCGACGTGGCGCCGGGCGATCGCTCCCTCGCCGGCGATCAGGATGTTCATGCGCTGACTCCCTTCGGCCCCGCCGCAGCGGGAATGTCTACGATCGTGTCGACAATCGTCGCGGCGCACCGGACCGCCGGGCGCGGAGGAGGGTGCTGATGGGTGCTGCACCGGACGGCCGGACATCTGCGGCCGACCGTCTGCGCGACGACATCCTCGGCGGCGTGCTGCCACCGGGCGGGCGGCTGATCGAGGTGCAGCTCGCCGAGCGCTACGGCGTCGGCCGTTCCGCCGTACGGGCGGCGCTCGTCGAGCTCGACACCGAGGGTCTGGTGCAGCGCGAGGCCAACCGCGGTGCGACCGTGCGGCGGGTGTCGGTGATCGAGGCGATCGAGATCACCGAGGCGCGCGCCGCGCTCGAGGGGCTGGTGGCGCGCCGGGCCGCCGAGCGGGCGACCGACGCCGAGCGGGCCGAGCTGCGCGAGCTCATCGAGTCGATGGAGGCGGCGGTCGAGAGCGGTGGGTTGGCGCACTACAGCACCCTCAACCGCACGCTCCACCGCCGGCTCGCCGAGTGCTCGCGCCACGAGATCGCCGAAGAGCTGATCGCCAACCTCCGCAACCGCGCCGCCCACCACCAGTTCCGGCTCGCCACGGTCGCCGGGCGGGCGGGGGAGTCGCTGCCCCAGCACCGGGCGATCGTCGACGCCGTCGTCGCCGGTGACGGGGACGCCGCCGACGCGGCGATGCGCGCCCACCTCGACTCGGTGGTGTCGGTGCTGCGTCATTGGGGCGAGCTCGGCGTCTCGGTCTGACGGGCCTTCCGGGCCTGCCGCGTCGGGCTGGTCGGGCTGGCCTGGCCGGTGCGGCTGGTCTGCCGGGTTCCACCGGCCGGTCGGGGCAGCTCGGGTACCGGTGCGCCGTCGGCGATGCGGCGCAACGACGCCACCGTCCCCCGTGTCATCGTCGGCTCGAGCCCGAGCTCGCGCAGCATCGTCTCGGCGGCCTCCATCTCGTGGAGCCGCCGGGTGGCGTGCGGGGCGGTGCCGTCGACGAGCCGCCGGAGGAACGCCTCGTCGGCGGCGTCGAACTGGGCGACGAGGTTCTCCCACGTCTCGTC
>DASUUL010000376.1:0-19392 GCA_036374115.1 Acidimicrobiia bacterium
ATGCGACACGAGCGGGCGGCCGCTCTACGCGGCCAACCGCGAGCTCGCCAGCCCGGCCGAGCCGCATCTCGCGCTCTGGCACGCCACCACGCTGCTCCGCGAGCACCGGGGCGACGGCCACGTACTCGCGCTCGCCAACGCCGGTTTCGATCCCTGCGAGGCGCACGTCACGCAGGTTGCGGCGAGCGGCGCGTCGCTCGACACGATCCGGCCGTATCGCGGGTGGGGCGACGACGACTGGGCCGCGGCCACCGACCGCCTCCGCACCCGCGGCTGGCTCGATCGCGACGGGCGTCTCACGCCCACGGGGCGCGCCGCCCGCGATCGGGTCGAGGAGGACACCGACCGCCTGGCATCCGACCCGGTCGACCGCCTCGGCGACGCCGTCGAATCGGTTGTGCCGGTGCTCCGCCGCGTCGCGACGCGCCTCCGGGAGACGGGCACGATCCCCTATCCCAACCCGATCGGGGTGCCGCCACACCCGAGTCTCCGTGACCCACATCACCACCGGTGAGCGGCACGCCCGCCTCGCCACTCGCCACCTCCTCGCTCCGTCGACTCGGGTCGCGGACGTCGCCGGCGTGGCGAGGGCCCTCGTCGGCATCCACTCGAGTGACGCCGCCTCGGTGTTCATCGGCGCCACCGCCCGCATGCAGGTCGCCGACAGCGCCGCCGTCGAGCGGTCGCTCTACGAGGACCGCACCGTCGTGCGCATGCTCGGCATGCGCCGCACCATGTTCGTGGAGCCGGTCGAGCTCGCGCCGGTCGTTCACGCCGCCAGCACGCGGGCGTTGATCGACGGGGAGCGGCGCCGGTTCGTCCGTATGGTCGAGGACGCCGGCATCACGAGCACGGGTGATCGATGGCTCCGCCGGATCGAGCAGGCCACGCTCGATGCCATCGAGGCGCGCGGCGAAGCCACCGCCCGGCAGCTCGCCGAGGACGTGCCCGACCTGCGCGAGCAGATCGCCTTCGGCGAAGGCAAGCGATGGGCGGGCAAGGTGGGCGTCTCCACCCGGGTGCTGTTCCTGCTCGCGACCGAGGGTCTCGTCGTGCGCGCTCGCCCGCTCGGCGCATGGACGAGCACCCAGTACCGCTGGGCTCCCATGGCCGCCTGGGTACCCGGCGGCATCGACACGCTGTCGACCGACGACGCCTGCCTCGGGCTGGCACGGCGCTGGCTCGGGGCCTACGGGCCCGGCACGGCCGCCGACCTGCAGTGGTGGACCGGGTGGACCGGGCGGCAGACGAAGCGGGCGCTGGCCGCGATCGGCGCCGCCGAGGTAGAGCTCGACGGCGGTGTGGCCGCGGCCGCGCTTCCCGACGACCTCGAGCCGGTCCCGAGCCCGGAGCCCTGGCTCGCGCTCCTCCCTGCGCTCGACTCCACGGTGATGGGGTGGAAGGAGCGTGGCTGGTTCCTCGGGGACCACCGGGCCGTGCTGTTCGACCGGAACGGCAACGCCGGCCCGACGGTGTGGTGGAACGGGCGCGTGGTCGGCGGATGGGCGCAGCGGCCCGACGGCGAGATCGCGTTCCGCCTCCTCGACGACCTGGGCGCCGACGTCACGTCGGCGGTGAACACCGCCGCCGCCGGCCTCGCCGCCTGGCTCGGCCACGTCCGCGTCACCCCGCGCTTCCGTACTCCCCTCGAACAGGAGCTCTCGAGCTGACGGTCACAGGGTGTCGAGCACGTACTCGCGGTCGTTGGTGGCGAACTCGGCGCGGATGGCGGCCACGTCGGCGGCGGTGAGCGGCCGGTACGGCTCGACTTCGCCGGTGCGCCACCAGACCACGTCGTCGGTCTCCCAGCGCTGGGCGCGCAGCGGCTGCTTGTTGAGCTTGTTGTTGGCGGTGAGCGGCATGTGCCCGATCAGGCGGACGTACCGGGGGGCCCACTTCGTGCCGAGGTCGGCCTGCTCCGCGAGGAACGCTCCGAACGCCTCCGGATCGAACTCGGTGTCGGAGCCGAGCTCGACCGCCGCCATCACCTGGTCACCGGTACGGGCGTCGGGCACGGGGTACACCGCGACCATCACGACACCCGGGAACCGCGACAGGATCCGCTCGATGGGCGCAGCGGCAAAGTTCTCGCTGTCGACGCGGAGCCGGTCGGAGCTGCGCCCCGCGAAGTAGAACCAGCCGTCTTGGTCGCGGTAACCGAGGTCGCCGCTCCAGAACCAACCTCCGCGCATCCGCTCGGCCGTCGCCTCCGGGTTGTTGTAGTAGCCCTCGAAGTTGGTCCCGGCGTCGCGCCGCACGAACTCGCCGATGGCCTCGTGACCGTTGACGAGGCGGCCGGTCTCGGGGTCGAAGCGGGCCCGCGGACACTCCCGGCCGGAATCGGGATCCATCACGGCCACGTCGGCGTGCTCCTCGGGCCGGGGCTTGCCCAAGGCGTGCTCGGGACATCCGGGCTGCCGGGTCAGGCTGATCGCACCCTCGCTCGACCCGTAGTTCTCGACCAGCGTGCACCCGAACCGGGCTTCGAATCGCTCCCGATCGAGCGCGGTGGCCTCGGTCCCGAACCCGAGGCGGAGCCGGTTGTCGCGATCGTCGGGCGTCTCGGGTGTCGCCAGGATGTACGAGAGGGCTCGCCCCACGTAGTTGAAGTAGGTCGCGCCGAAGCGGCGGACATCGGGGAGGAAGCCCGACGCCGAGAACCGGCGGCGCAGCGCGACCGCGCAGCCGGCCGCCACGCCCTGGGCCCAGTTCGCCATGAGGGCGTTGCCGTGGAAGAGGGGCATCGACTCGTACAACACGCTGTCGCGGGTGATGGCGAACGGCTCGAGCATGCGCAGCCCGGCGCCGGCGAGGCGACCGGTGCTGCACACCACCGCCTTGGGCGCGCTCGTCGATCCGGAGGTGAACAACAAGAGGAGCCGGGTGTCCGGCGGCGGGAGCGTCTCCGGAACGGCCTCGCCGGCGTAGGGGGCGAGGCGCTTCTCGTACTCCGGGGCGTCGACGACGAGGACGGCGTCGGGGGCGACCGCCAGGTCGAGCCCCGCCAGGAGGTCGGCGCCGGTGCGGTCGGTCACGATCAGCTGGCAGTCGGTGTGGCGCACGTCGTGGGCGAGCTCCTCGCCCCGGCGGGTCGGGTTGATCCCGACCACAGCCGCACCGGCGAGCGCCGCGCCACCGATCCAGTACAGGAACTCGGGGACGTTCTCGAGCAGCACGCCCGCGTGGAAGGGGCCGGGCCGCCGCGCGTCGGCCAGCAGCGCGGCGCGGGCGGCGGCGGCGGCCACGAACGACGCGTAGGAGATCGAGTCGTCCTCGAAGAGGATCGCGGGATGATCGTCGCCGGCCCGCCGGGCGACGAGCTCGGCGAACGTGGGCGGACGCGCGCTGCTCACGCGCGCGAACACTACGTGAGGCCGCGAAGCTCAGCTCGGCAGCTCGCGGAACGGCATCGACTTGTCGGGGCGCGGCTCCGCCGGTAGGCCGAGGACGCGCTCACCGATGACGTTGCGCTGCACCTGATCCGTCCCGCCGCCGATGCGGACGCCCCACTGCCCGAGGAACTGCTGCTGCCAGAAGCCGCCGTCGGGCGCGTCGTCGTGGTGCAGCATCCCGTTCGCACCCTCGAGCGCGAGGACGAGATCGCCGTTGCGGGCGACGTTGTTCGACACCGCCAGTTTCAGCACGGAGCTCTCCGGGCCGGGAGGCCGGCCGGCACGCGCGGCCGCTTGGGCCCGCTGGCCGAGGAACTTCATCAGCTCGAAGCGGGTGTAGGCGGCAGCAAGCTCCTGGCGCACCGTCGGGTCGTCGGTGCGCCCGTGGGCGCGAGCGAGGCGCAGGACGTCGCGGAAGCCGATGCCGGTGCCGCCGCCGATCAGGGTGCGCTCGTTCCCGAGGGTGGTGAGGGCGACGCCCCATCCGCGGTTGGGCTCGCCGACGACGTTCTCCTGCGGGATGCGGACATCGGTGAGAAACACCTCGTTGAAGTGCGCGACGCCGGTGATCTGGCGCAGCGGCCGCACCTCGATCCCGGGTGAGCGCATGTCGACGAGGAAGTAGGTGATTCCGCGATGCTTCGGCACGTCGGGATCGGTGCGGGCCAGCAGGATCGCGAGATCGCTGTGGTGCGCGCCCGAGCTCCACACCTTCTGGCCGTTCACTACCCATTCGTCGCCGTCGCGTACCGCCCGCGTGCGCAGCCCCGCGAGGTCGGAGCCGGCGCCGGGTTCGCTGAACAGCTGGCACCACACCTCGTCGCCCCGCAGCAGCGCGGGCAGGTACCGCTCCTTCTGGGCCTCGGTTCCGTGCGCGATCAGCGTCGGGCCGACCATCCCGATACCGACGGCGAAGACGCCCGTGGGCGCCTCGAAGCGGGCCTCCTCCTGGGCGAAGATGCGCGCCTGCGCGGGCGTGCCGCCGCGACCGCCGTGCTCCTTGGGCCACGTGATCCCTGCCCAACCGCCCTCGTAGAGCGTGCGCTGCCACTCCTTGCACCGCCGCACGTGCTCGGCATCGGCTTCCGGGCTGGGATCGCCGAGAAACCGGTAGCGCGCCAGCGCGCCTTCGTCGGGCGGGCGCGGCCGGGCGTGCGCCTCGAGCCACCCGCGGGCTTCCGCCCGGAACGCCCGTTCCTCCGCTTCCTCCTCCGACTCGAGGCCGTGGGGTCCGGAATCCGGACCCGAGGGCCTCGAGTCTCGGGTGTCGGTCGCGCTCAACTCCCGGCGGGTGGAGCGATCGACTTCAGCTCCACGTAGGCGTCGATGCCCTCTCGGCCGAACTCACGGCCCATGCCCGACGCCTTGAAGCCACCGAACGGCGCGACGAAGTCCATCGTGTACTGGTTCACCCCGTAGGTGCCGGTGCGCACGCGCTTCGCGATGTCGAGGCCCACGCCGACGTCGGCGGTCCACACCGAGCCGGCGAGGCCGTAGTCGCTGTCATTGGCGATGCGCACGGCGTCGTCGGCGTCGTCGAACGGGATCACCGCCAGCACCGGCCCGAAGATCTCCTCCTGGGCGATGCGCATCGAGTTGTCGACGTTCGAGAAAACGGTCGGCTTCACGTACCAGCCCTTGTCGAACCCGTCGGGGCGGCCGTTGCCGCCCACCGCGACCTGGGCGCCCTCCTCCTGACCGAGCGCGATGTACTTCTCGACGCGCTCCTGCTGGCGCTCGGCCACCAGCGGGCCGACCTCGGTGGCGGGATCGTGCGGATCACCGACGGCGAGCCCGCCGACCATGCCCGCGAGGGCCTCGACGACCTCGTCGTAGCGCTGCCGGCTGGCGAGGATGCGGGTCTGCGCGACACACGCCTGGCCGTTGTTCATCAGCGACGCGAACTTGAGGCCCTCCATCGTGGACGCGAGGTCGGCGTCGTCGAGGATGATCGCGGCCGACTTGCCGCCGAGCTCGAGCGTGCACCGCTTGAGCTGCTCGCCGCAGATGGCGGCGATCCGGCGCCCGGCGGCGGTCGACCCCGTGAACGCGACCTTGTCGACGCCGGCGTGGCGCACAAGGTGCTCCCCCACCTCACGACCGGCGGGGACGATGCTCACCACGCCCTTGGGGATCCCGGCCTGCTCGAGGAGCTCGGCGAGCTTGAACGCGTCGAGCGGCGTCTCGGGCGCCGGCTTGATCACGATCGAGCAGCCGGAGATGAGCGCCGGCGCCAGCTTCGACATGGTGACGAACTGCGGCACGTTCCAGGGGACGATGGCGGCGACGACACCGGCGGGCTCGCGGCGCACGATGATCTCGCCGCCGATCGCGCCCTGGCGGCGCTCCTCCCACGGATACTCCGCCGCCACCTGGAGGAAGGTGTTGAGCATCATCCACGGCGCCGGCGACTGCGCCAGGTTCGAGAACGTGATGGGCGAGCCCATCTCCTCGGTGATGACCGCGGCCAGGTCGGGGATGGCGGCGGCGTAGAGGTCGGCGAACTTCTGGACCGCGGCGATGCGCTCCTCGGGCGAGCGGCGCGGCCACTCACCGTTGTCGACGGCGGTGCGGGCGGCGGCGACGGCGGCGTCGACATCGGCCTCCGTGGCCTCGGGCACCCGCCCGACGACCTCTTCGGTGTGGGGGGAGATCACGTCGATGGTGGCGGTGCCGGCGGGGGCCACCCACTCGCCTCCGATGAAGAGCTGGTCGTACGTGTGCACAGCGGGTCTCCTTGGTGCGTCGCGTCGCGTCGACTCGGCCCAGGGTAGAACGCGTTCTAAGGCACCGACAACTGCCCGTCAGACGCGCGCGTCGGGCAAGAGGAGCCGGGCGGCCGATTCCAGCTCGTCGCCCACCGTTCCCACGGTCGCCCATCCGTTGACCCATCCCAGCAGCGTCGCCCACCACACGTGGCGCAGCACCGCGATGATCCGCTCGCTGCGCTCGGGATCGTGGCCGCCGATCGCGTTCGTCAGCACGCCGTCGATCAGCACCGTGATCTGCTGCTGGCACTCGCGGGCGGCGGGGTCGGGCGACGAGGTCGCGGTGACGAGCGCGGCCGTTCGCTGCGGCTCCCGCTCGGCGGCCCGGGTCGCCCGCCGGAGGACCGAGATCACCCGGTCGGCGGCGGCGTCACCTCGAGGCGGGCGCTCCTCGAGCGTGCGCGCCAGGTCCTTCCACAGCTCGACCTGGCACGCGGCGAGCAGGTGGTCCTTCGACGAGAAGTAGCGGTAGATCGTGCCGAGCGCGACGCCCGCCTGCTGGGCGACGTCGCGCATCTGCACCGCGTCGTAGCCGCCCTCGGCAGCGAGCTTCATGGCCGCGTCGAGGACCCGGCGGCGCCGGGCCGCCTGGTTGGGCGTCAAGGAGTCGACGTCGATCTCGACCGCCATCACTCCAGGTTACGGCCGGCGAGCAGCGCGGCGAGGGTGGTGAGATCGCGGTCGAGACGTGCGGCGGTGCGCCGGTACACGTCGATGGGCTCGCCGACGGGGTCGGGGACCTCGTCGACCGCGCGGCCGAGGGGTTCGTTCTCGGGTCGCAGCGCCGCCGCCCGCCCCAACCACGCGCGTATCTCCTCGTCGGGGTGGCGGGGCCCGACGCCCGTGCCGAGACGGACGAGTTCGCCGACGAGGAACGTCCGCGCCATCGCGTCGGGCCGGCGCGCGACTGCCATCTTCACGTGCTTGCGCGTCATTCCGAGGACGAGATCGGCGACGTCGACATCGTGCCGGGTGAGCTGGTGGTTGCGGTGGGCGGAGATGTCGAGGCCGTGCTCGACCATCACGGTCACGCTGTGATCCGTCGCACCGACGCGCCAGGCACGCGTGCCCGCCGACCGCACCGTTGCGTCGACCCCTTTGTCGGCGAGTCGGCGCGCCAGGAGCGCCTCCGCCATCGGCGAACGGCATGCATTGCCCGTGCACACGACCAGGATGTCGATGGCGGCGCAGTCTACGGGCGTGTTCCCTGATTACGATGCGAGCGGACCGATGACCAGGGGGGACCGATGGCGCTCGACACGACGGTCTACACGCCGACGGGAAAGCTGCCCGAGCCCGACCTCGGCACCGCGCCGATCCCCAAGGAGCGGTACCTGTCGCCCGACTTCATGCGTCTCGAGTGGGACCGCATGTGGACGAGGGTATGGAACCTCGCCGGCCCGACCTCGGATCTCGATGAGGTCGGCGACTACTTCGTGTTCGAGCTCGGAACCGAGTCGATCATCGTCGTGCGCGCTTCCTCTGACCGCGTGCGCGCGTTCGCCAACGTGTGCCAGCACCGCGGGCGGCGCATCCGCGAGGCCGGGTGCGGGCATGCGTCCGAGCTCCAGTGCCCGTACCACCTGTGGACCTACGGGCTCGACGGTACGGTCACCTGGGTCCCCGACGCCGACGACTTCCCCCAAGGCGACCCTATCGGCCGGCTCGGCCTCGCCGAGGTGCGATGCGAGACGTGGAACGGCTGGGTGTTCGTGAACCTCGACCCCGACGCCGAGCCGCTCGCCGACTTCCTCGGCCCGCTCCCCGAGCACCTCGAGCCCTACGACTTCGCCCGCAACTACCACCTCGTCGAAGACATCAGCATGCGCTGGGAGTGCAACTGGAAGGTGGGCGTCGACGCGTTCAACGAGGTGTACCACGTGCAGGGGATCCACCCCGAGCTGTTGTCGTTCACCGACGACGTCGACTGCCCGGTCGACATCCTCGGCAAGCACAGCCGCTTCCTCTTCCGGGTGGGCTACCCGAGCCCGCGCTGGACCGACGAGCTCGCACAGCGGGAGGGCTACCGCGACCGCAACCGGGTCACCCGGATGATGCGGACGATCATGGAGCGGGCGGGCCTCGACGCCGACGAGTTCGACGGCCGCCTCGACGAGGTGCGCCCGGCCCTGTTCGCGGCCCGGCGGGAGTACGGCCGCCGCCACGGGCTCGACTACGACGGCCTCACCGACGAGCAGCTCACCGACGACTTCCACTACTTCATCTTCCCGAACATCACGTTGAACATCTCCGCCGACCACTTCTGGTTCTTCCGGCACCGGCCCGACGCCGTGGACCCCCAGCGCATGATCTGGGACTTCCAGACCTACGTCCGCTTGCCGGCGGGTGTGGATCCGCCACCGCGCCCGGAGCGCATCGACTGCGTGTATGGCGACGGCACCGAGCAGAAGCTGCACCTTGCGCTCCAGCAGGACGCCGCCGCCGCGCCCCCGGTGCAGGCCGGGATGCGCTCCCGGGGGTTCCAGGGCCTCGAGCTCGCCCACCAGGAACGCCGCATCCGCCACTTCCATCGCACCCTGGACGAGTACGTCCATTGATGCGTGCGAGATGCGTGATAGTTACGCATCATGCACGCATCGGGGTTCCGGCGGGTGGCCGCGGTCGACGAGATACGGCCCGGGCGGTCGCTGCGGTGCAGCGTCGACGGGCGCGCTGTGCTCGTGTGCAACGTCGGCGGGGAGTTCTACGCGATCGCCGACGTGTGCACGCACGACCACGGCCCGCTCGGCGAGGGTCGCCTGCAGGGCTACGCCGTGGAGTGCCCGCGCCACGGCGCCCGCTTCGACGTGCGCGACGGGCGCGTCATGGCCCCGCCGGCGGTGAAGCCCATCGAGACCTACGCGGTGCGCGTCAACGACGGCGACGTAGAGGTCGAGCTGCCCTGATCGCTCGGCGTCAGTGCGCGGGCGGATCGTGCTGGCCGATGCAGAACTCGTTGCCCTCCGGGTCGCGGAACGTCGCCCAGGTCGTGCCGTACTCGTCGTAGCGGCCGACGAGCTCGGCGCCGAGGCCGATCACGCGGATCACTTCGGCTTCGAGGTCGGGCGTCCCGAGATCGACGTGGGCGCGGTTCTTGGCCGTCTTGGGCTCGGGCACCTTGATGAACATGAACCGCGGGCCCACCGACCCGTCGCCGGTGAGCATGGCGACGAACTCGCTTGCCGTCTCCACCCGGTAGCCGGTGACCTTCGACCAGAAGTCGGCGAGCGCGGGCGGGTCGGCCGCGTCCATGGTGACGCTGAAGAGATGGAGGCTCACGGACCTTCGCTCGGCAGCACCGACAGCGCCCGGTCGAGGGCCTCGAGCTGTTCGCTCTCGAGGTCGAGGAGCGCCTGGGGCGGTTGGTAGAGCCGCTCGAGCAGCTCGGCCTTGGTCTTCGCGCCGAGTGGCGTGAGCACCACCGTCTTCACCCGGCGGTCCTTCGCCGTCGTCTGGCGTTCGACGATGCCGCGCTCCTCGAGGCTGTCGACCAGCCAGGTCATCGTGGACGCGTCGCACGACAACGCGCCCGCGAGCGTGCCCATCGAATAGGGCTCGTCGAGGTCGAGCACGAAGAGCGCCTTCATGTGGCCGGGCGTGAGCCCGAGCTCCTGGAGCACAGCGAGGTGTTCCTCGCGGTGCATCCAGAAGAAACCGTAGATCTGCCGCCACACGTGCTCGGCGAGTGCCTGCCGCTGCTTCGACTTCGGGGCCGGAGCCACGGCGCGAGTGTACCGGGGACCGGGCAATGTTTCTACGGATCCAATAGTTTGTGATATCCGACATTTGACATACTCAAAGTATTCGCGGAGACTGCGCGCCATGACCGACTCCCCCGCCCCCGCCCTCCCGGTCGCCGTTCAGGTGGAAGGCCTCCACAAGCGCTTCGGCGACGTGGTCGCACTCGACGGCGTCGACTTCTCGGTACCGACCGGCACCGTGCTGGGCCTCCTCGGCCCCAACGGCGCCGGTAAGACCACGGCCGTGCGCGTGCTCACGACCATCATCCGCCCCGATGCCGGCCGGGCCGAGGTGCTCGGCGTCGACGTGACCCGCAAGCCCGACGCGGTGCGGGCGCGCATCGGGCTCGCCGGCCAGTACGCCGCCGTCGACGAGAACCTCACCGGCCGCGAGAACCTCCAGCTCATCGGGCGCCTCACCCATCTGCCGGGGCGCGTGATCGACGGCCGGGCCGACGAGCTCCTCGAGCGCTTCGAGCTCACCGACGCCGCCGATCGGCGCGCCCGCACGTACTCGGGCGGCATGCGCCGCCGCCTCGACCTGTCGGCAGCGCTCGTCCACCGCCCCCCGGTGCTCTTCCTCGACGAGCCCACCACCGGCCTCGACCCGCACAGTCGCCGCGGTCTGTGGGGCGTGATCGGCGACCTCGTCGCCGAGGGCACCACCGTGCTGCTCACGACCCAGTACCTCGAGGAGGCCGATCAGCTCGCCGACCACATCGTGGTCGTCGACCGGGGCCAGATCATCGCGTCGGGCACCGCACCCGAGCTCAAGGCCGACCTCGGCGCCACCATCGTCGAGATCGGCCTCGCCGACCCCGCCGAGGCCCACCGCGCGCTCGCGCCGCTGGCGCCGTTCGGGCTCCGTGACCCCGAGCTCGACGGCACGACCGTTCGCCTCGAGCTCGCCGACGGCACCCGCGCGCTCGTGGGCGCGCTCCGCGCCCTCGACAACGACGGGTTCGAGCCCGCCGCCATCGCGGTGCGCGAGCCGAGCCTCGACGACGTGTTCCTCTCGCTCACGGGCCGCAAGGCCGACTACGACGAGCAGGCCCCCGACGATGTCTCGCAGCGAGGTGCCGCATGACCGCCACCACCGTCACCCCCATCGCGCCCGCGCTCGAACGCCAGGGCTTCGGGCGCGCCGCCACCACGGTGCGCGACACGCTCGCGGTGGCCCGCCGCAACCTCATCGGCTACCGCCGGGTGCCCCAACTCCTGGTGTTCTCCACGATCCAGCCGGTCGTGTTCGTGCTGATGTTCCGGTACGTGTTCGGCGGCGCCATCCAGGTTCCGGGGGTGCCGTACGTCGACTTCCTCATGCCGGGTGTGTTCGCCCAGACGGTGGTGTTCGGCTCGATGGGCACGGCCATCGGCCTCGCCACCGACCTCAAGCTCGGGCTCATCGAGCGCTTCCGCTCCCTTCCGATGGCCCGGTCCGCCGTCCTGGCCGGTCGCACCCTCGCCGATCTCGTCCGCAACGTGTTCGTCGTGGCGCTGATGGTCGCGGTCGGGTTCGCCGTCGGCTTCCGGGTGCACACCAACCTGTTCGCATTTCTCGCCGCGATGCTCCTGATCCTGCTGTTCGGCTACGCGTTCTCGTGGGTCTTCGCCACCGTCGGCCTCGTCGTCGGAGACGCCGAGACCGCCCAGGCGGCCTCGTTCCCGGTGATGGCCCCGCTGGTGTTCGCGTCGTCGGCGTTCGTCCCGGTCGAGTCGATGCCGGGCTGGCTCCAGGCATTCGCCGAGCACCAGCCCGTCAGCGTGACCGTCGACGCGGTGCGCGCCCTCACGCTCGGCGGCCCCACCACCTCGCACGTGGTCGCCGCGCTGGCGTGGTGCGTCGGGATCCTGGCGGTGGCGGCCCCTCTCGCCGTCAGCCGCTACCGCCGCGCCGCCTGACCCGCCGTGTTCGAAATCAGGGGGTCCCGACCACCAGCTCCTGCACCGCCGGGGGGAGCTGGGCGAGCGCCTCCTTGCCGCCCAGCGCACGGGCGGCGTCACGGACGTCGTCGGGCACCCAGTCGGGGAACGGCGTGAGGCTCGTGCGGTGGAGGCCCGACTCGGTGTGCTCCTCGTGGACGGCGTCGAGGGCGCCGTCGTCGAAGCGATTCGACAGCCGCACCACCGCCGGCCACAGGCGCCGGTGGATCAACGTGACCTTGCCGCCGACGAGGTGGGTGGCGACGACCACCGACGACTCCCGCGCCTGGTTGATCGCGCGAAAGATCTCGTGGTTGCGCGGATGACCCCACCAGCTGCCCTGGATGGGCTCGCCCGCCACCAGGCTGGCGAGGTTCGGCACCGGCCCGTGCGCCGACTGCAACAGGATCCCGTGGCGACGTACCGCCGCGACGGCGTCCATCAGTTCCGGCCCACTACCGCTCGTGCCCGCTCCACGCCACGCCGGCGAGCTGGTCGCGCAGCTTCTGCTTCAGCACCTTGTTGAGGGTCTTGTTGCGGGGTAGCTCGTCGACGACCTCGAGCTGCTCCGGGATCTTCTGGGCCATGAGCCCCGCACCCCGGCACAGGTCGACCATCTCGTCGAAGGTGAGCGGCTCGGCGCCCGGGGCCGTCTCGACGACCGCGCACACGCGCTCGCCCCGCTCGCGGTCGGGTAGGCCCACCACGGCGACGTCGCCGACCTTGGCGTGGGTGTAGAGGACGCTCTCGATCTCCTGGGCGCTGATGTTCTCACCCTTGCGGATGATGATGTCCTTGACGCGACCGGTCAGCACGAGGTGGCCGTCGGCGCGGAGATGGCCGAGATCGCCGGTGCGGAAGAATCCGTCGTCGTCGAACGCGTCGGCGTCCAGCGCGGGATCGGTGTAACCGCGGCACACCATCGGGCCGCGCACCCGGACCTCACCGTCCTCGTCCGGCCCGGCAACCGCGCCGTCGAGCGTGACGATGCGGACCTCGGCGTCGAGGATCGGCTTGCCGTCGGTGTGGGCGAGTTGGTCGTCGCTGTCGTCGGGCGTGCCCATCGCGATCATGGGCACCTCGGTCATGCCGTATCCGTGGATCACCGGGATGCCCATCTCCCGCTTCACCTCGAAGTACACCTCGGGAGGCTTGGGCGCGCCGCCACCCGAGAGCGCGCGCAGCAACGGCATGATCGGCTCGTCGGGCTGCTTGCGTTGCTCGTTGAGGAACGCGAGGTAGAACGCGGTACTACCCCCGGCCATGGTGACGCCGTGGCGGCGGTAGAACTGGACCGCCTCAGCGGGTACGAATGCCTCGACCAGCACCGACGGGAAGCCGTTCTCGAGCATCATCACGAGATAGTCGGGCCCGGCGATGTGCGTGAAGGGGAACGCGATCGACCCGACGTCGTCACCGGTCATACCCATAGCGAGCGCGAGGCCCCGGCCCCCCGCCAGCAGCGTCTCGTCGGTGTGACGCACACCCTTCGGGTCCGAGGTCGTGCCCGACGTGTAGTAGATCCACCGCACCGGCGCGCTGCCTCCGGGCGCGCCCGCCGGGGGCGGCGGCAACGTCGCCGGGTCACCCTCCGGGAGCGCGGGATCGGTGACGAGGATCTCGGGTGGCTCGTCCATGTCGGTCACGAGCTTGCGCACCATCGCCTCGAAGTCGAAGTCGCGCCACACGCCGGGCACGATGGCGAGGCGCGGCTCGAGCTGGTGCAGCGCGAAGCCCACCTCCCGCTCGCGGTACACGTGGAGGATCGGGTTCTGCACCGCACCGAGGCGGGCGAGCGCCATCGACACCACCACCGTGTCGATGCGGGTCGGTAACTGCCACGAGACGGTCGTACCCTCCTCGACGCCGAGCGCGTGGAGCCCCGCGGCGACGCCCTCGGCATGGTCGCGGAACGCGGCGAACGTGAGCCGCCGGTCGGCTTCGTCGATGAGCATCGTCGCGTCGGGCGACGCCGCGACCCGCTGCTCGAGCAGTTCCCAGAACGTGCGGGGTTGGCCAGTCATGGGGAGCAGCGTCGCGCACGGCGGCACCGCCGCTCCACACCGGAGTCAGGAGACGCAGAACTCGTTGCCCTCGGGATCACGCATGGTGATGCAGCGCACGCCGCGGTCGTCGCTGACCCAGGCGACGGTCGCCCCCAGCCGCTCCAGGCGTGCCACCTCGGCGTCGGCGCGGTCGGCGCCGGCATCGAGGTCGAGGTGCACGCGGTTCTTGATCACCTTCTCCTCGGGGGCGCGCTGGAACAGGAGGCGGGGCCGGCGCCCCTCGGGATCACGAGCGGCGGCGAGATCGCGGAACGCGGAACGGCCGTCGACCTGCACGACGGCCTCCTCGGGCAGCATCCCGCCGGCGCGCAACCGGTCGACGAGCGCCGAGTTGTCTTCGCGCTCGTAGCCGAGCGCCTCCGACCAGAACCCGTTGGCTGCGTGGGGATCGCGGGCGTCGAACGTCACCTGGAAGTCGATGGCCACGGCCGTGCTCCTCGCGTCGTCGTCGTAACCGATTATACTGGTTTCGTGGCGCGGACGCTCACGACCCCCCGGGGCGAGACCTTCACCTTCGACGCCGGCGCCCCCTGCCTCGACTTCGCGCACGCGGGCGGGTCCGGTCGCTGGGCCGCCTACGAGATCCTGCACGAACCGGCCGACCTCGCCGCCTGGCTGGCCGAGCCGCCCGTCGCGGCCCGGCCGACGCGGCCCGTGACCATCGCCGACCTCGCCGCCGCCAAGCAGCTCCGCGACGCGATCCACGAGGCGGCCTGGGCGATCGCCGGCGGCGGTCGACCGGCGGCGCGCGATCTGGCCGCGATCAACCGGGCGGCGCGCGCCGCGCCGCTCGTGCCGCAGATCGATGCTCGTACGCTCGAACGCAGCTGGGCGCTGCCCGTCGAGGTGGGGCAGGCACTCTCCTCCCTCGCTCGCGACACGATCGATCTGTTCTCGGGGCCCGACGCCTGCCGGATCCGCCAGTGTGCGAGCGACGACTGCAGTCTCGTGTTCGTCGACACCTCGCGGCCCGGCAGCCGCAGGTGGTGCTCGATGGGGCGGTGCGGGAACCGCCACAAGCTCCGTCGCTTCCGCAGACGTGAGGGCTAGGGCGCGTCGTCTCCCCAGAACGCACTCCAGGTGTCCCACACCCCGGGTAGCTCGCCCTTCCCCGTGTGGTGCTCGGGCCAGTTGGCGGGCGGCAATCCGAGCGGCGACTCACCGAGCTCGACGCCGTACCAGAGGAGGTGGCGGCGCCGAACGAAAAACCAGGCACCGTCACGACGCTCGTAGGTGTCGCGGTACTGGATCGCCTGCACGATCCAGCGGTCACCGACCTGGATCTCACCTCGGCAGTACACGACACCGCGCGCGTGGTCGGCATCGTCGAAATCGATGACGTGGTTGCCGACGTAGAGGATCGTGACACCGACTTCGCGCAGCGAGCGGTCGAAGAAGGCGCGGAGCGCGTCACGGCCGCGGGTGTCTGCGCCGACCTGAACGTCGTCGACGAACAGGCCGACGAGCATCTCGAGATCGCGGGAATCGGTGGCGAGCGCGTAGCGGGCGGCGAGCTGGCGGATGGCCTCGGTGGAGGCGAGCCGGTCGAGCAGAGCGCCGTCGTGGTCGTCCGTCACGTGAGGTGCTCGCGCACCAGCGACTCTGCGCGGCCGGTGTCCTCCTGCACGAAGAAGTGCCCGCCGGCGATGGTGAGGAGGGGTGCGTCGGCCCGTTCCGCCTGGGCGGCGAACCACGCACCCGGAAGGTCGCTGCCGGTACCGCAGGCGACGGTCGTACGGGCGCGCAGGTCGGCGAGGTGCGACCATGCGCCGGCCGCCCCCTGCCCGTGCGACGACACCTCGAAGATCGTCGCCTCGACCTCGGGCGGGCACGCCAACTCCACCTGGCCGTCGGCCCGATCGTGGAACCCCCACTGCACGTAGGCGGCGAGCGCCTCGGGTGCGAGCACGTCGAGCGGGGGACGGCTCGCGTACGACTCGAGCACGGTCTCGCGATCGGGCCACACCGCCCGCCGCTTGCGCGCGATCGCCGACATGTAGTTGCCGCCGTCACCGGGGCCGCTGCCGGCGGGGCGGGCCCCGCCGGGCATGTCGGGCAGAGAGAACGCGATCGCCTCGCAGAGCAACAACCGCCGGATCACGCCCGGCCGGAGCCGGTCGACGAGGACGGCCACTCCCCCGCCGAGCGACTGACCGAGCGCCACGCACTCGTCGATACCGAGCGCCTCGAGCACGGCGACGACGTCGGCGGCCATCAGCTCGAACGCGAAGCCTTCCGGAGACGCGGGCGCGTCACTGTCACCGTGGCCGCGCAGGTCGACGCCCACGGGACGGAAGGTGTTCCCCACCCGCTGCGCCAGCGGGTCGAACAAGCCGGCGCAGAACCCGTTCGGATGGAGCAGCAGCAGCGGCGCGCCGTCACCACCCCAATCGAGCGCCGCGATCCGGAGCCCGTCGCGCTCGACCTCGATGCGTGCGGGGACCATCACATCGCTGGTCTCCGGACGCATCGATCGGTCAAGCAGGCTCGGCGGCGAGGAGGCCGCCCAGCTTGAGGAGCTGCGGGGTGGCGCCGCCGAGGGTGAGCTCGAGGTGCTTGGCCCACAGGAAGTAGCGGTGCAGCGGGTAGTCGCGGTCGACGCCGATGCCGCCGTGGAGGTGCTGGGCCGCGTGCACGACGCGCTGACCGCCGTCGGCTGCCCAGAACTTGGCGATCGCGACCTCGGCCGCCGCCGGCAACCCCTCCTCCAGCCGCCACGCCGCCTGCAGACCGGTGAGGCGGATCGCCTCGGTGTCGATGTACGCGTCGGCGGCGCGCTGGCCGACCGCCTGGAACGTCGCGATCGGGCGCTCGAACTGCTCCCGGGTCGTGGTGTACTCGGCCGTCATGCGCAGCGCCCGCTCGCACACGCCCGTGGCGATCGCGCACAGAGCGGCGTTGGCGCGCTCCGTGATCCAGTCGACGATGGCGGCACCCGACGACGTGTCGCCCAACACGTCGCCGTTCGCCACCCGCACGTCGCCGAGGACCAGGCGAGCCTCGGGGATGGCGTTCGTGGTGTCCTGGCGCTCGCGGGTCACACCGGCCGCCGCGGGGTCGACGGTCAACACCACGATCGAGCCGTTGTCGCCGGCCCGCGCCGGTACGAGGATGCGGTCGGCGATCAGGCCCGCGGGCACGCACGTCTTCACCCCGTCGACGCGCCAGCTGTCGCCGTCGGGGCGCGCCGTGGTGGTCGGGTGCTGCGGGTCGGTGCCCTCCTCGACGAGCGCGGCCGTCAGGATCGTCTCGCCGCTCGCGGCATCCGGCAGCAACGCCTGCTGCTGTGCGGGTGTGCCGAACTCCGCCACTGGGAGCGCGCCGAGCACGATCGAGGGCAACACCGGCACCGGCGCCACCGTGCGCCCGACCTGCTCGAGCACCTGGCACAGCGCGACGAATCCGAGGCCGGCTCCGCCGTGCTCCTCGGGGAGGGCGATGCCGAGCAGGCCCGCCTTGGCGAGCTCGCGCCACGTGTCGCGGTCGATCCCCTCGCCGCCCGCCTCGATCTCCTTGAGGCGCTCGTGCGTCACCCGATCGTCGAGGATCTGCCCAGCGAGGTCGCGCGTCGCCTGCTGCTCTTCGGAGAGAGAGAAATCCATCGTTATTGCTCCGCCTCCTTCACGTCACTACCTCTTGGCCATGGGCATGCCCAGGCCGAACACTGCGATCAAGTCGCGCTGCACCTCGTTCACGCCGCCGCCGAACGTCAGGATGAGCAAGCTGCGGTAGTAGCGCTCGAGTCGAGACCTCAGCACCGAGTCGGGCGCTCCCTCGAGGAGGTAGCCGCGCTGACCGACGACCTCGAACATCAGCCGGAAGGCCTCGAGGTAGAACTCGGTCCCGAACACCTTGATCGACGACGCGGCTGCGATGTCCATCGTGCCCTGGGTAGAGTTCCACGCCACCTTCCAGTTGGCGAGGCGGAGGAACTCGAGCCGGGCGGCGATGCGCGCGAGGTGCACCTGCACCCACTCCTGGTCGATCACGCGGCGGCCGTCGGCGAGCTTCGTCTCCTGGGCCCACCGGCGGGTGTCGGTGAGCGCCCGCTCGATGATCCCCGAGGAGCACAGCGTCACCCGTTCGTGGTTGAGCTGGTTCGTGATCAGGCCCCAGCCGTTGTTCTCGCCGCCGACGAGGGCGGACGCCGGCACGCGCACGTCGTCGTAATAGACCTGGTTGATGTCGTGCTCGCTCATGAGCTGCATCGGCACGACCTTGATGCCCGGCGTGTCCATCGGTACGACGAACATCGAGATGCCCTTGTGCTTCTTGGCGTGGGGATCGGTGCGGGTGGCGAGCCAGCAGTAGTCGGCATCGCCGGCCAGGCTGGTGAAGATCTTCTGGCCGTTGATCACGTACTCGTCGCCGTCGCGCACCGCCTTGGTGGTGAGCGCGGCGAGGTCGGTGCCGGCTCCGGGTTCCGTGTACCCGATGCAGAAGTGGATCTCACCCTTCAGGATCCGGGGCAGGAAGCGTTCCTTCTGCTCCTCGGTGCCGAAGTTCATGATGGTGGGGCCGACGGTGTTGATCGTGAGCATCGGCACCGGGGCTCCGGCGCGCATCGACTCGTCGAAGAAGATGAACTGCTCGATCGCGGAACGGCCCTGGCCGCCGTACTCCTCGGGCCAGCCGATCCCGAGCCAGCCGTCTTCACCCATCTGGCGGACGACCTTGCGCATCGCCGGACCGACGCCGTGCCCGTGGGCGAGCTCCTCTTCGACCTCGGGCGTCAGGAGCTGCGCGTAGTAGTCGCGCAGGTCCCGGCGGAGGGCCTCCTGGTCTTCGTCGTACCCCACGTACATGCTCAGTGCGTCCTCTCCTCGGCGAGCCCGCCCACGCTACAGGCCGAGGGGCTCGAGAATTCCGGTGCGCATGCCGGCCGTGAACCCGCCGTCGACGACCAGTGCGTGGCCGGTGACGAAGGAGGCGTCGTCGGATGCGAGGAAGGTGGCTGCGCCCGCGATCTCCTCGGGCCGGCCGAACCGCCCGAGCATGTGGGCGTTCCGGTAGTTCTCCCGCGCGGTGGCCATTCCGTCGGATCCGAACGCGAAGTCGAAGAGGCGCGTGTTCTCGATGAAGCCGGGGCAGATGCAGTTCACGCGCACGCCGGCGCGGCCGTAGTCGATGGCCATGTTCTTGGTGAGGATCACCACCGCGCCCTTCGACGCGTTGTACGAGCTGCCGCCCTCGGTGCCCTCGATCCCCTCGATGCTGGCGATGTTGACGATGCTGCCGGAGCGCTGCTCGAGCATGGCGGCGAGGGCATGCTTCGCGACCAGGAACGTGCCGGTGAGGTTCACGCGCACGACCCGCTCGAACTCGGGCGCGTCGACGAGATGCACGGGCCCGCCCCCGGCCACGCCGGCGGCGTTGAGCACGACGTCGAGGCGGCCGTGCTCGCCCACGAGCCCGGCGACGACGGCGGCGACGGCGGCCTCGTCGGTCACGTCGAGCGCGCCGACGTCGCCGCCGGGCTCGATGTCGGTCGCCACCACGGTCG
>DASUUL010000377.1:0-6674 GCA_036374115.1 Acidimicrobiia bacterium
CCGGCGAGTACTTCGGCCGCACCGACTACTTCCTCGCCGACCTCCAGGACCTCGCGTTCGAGTCGTGGTTCGGCCGCCTCGAGGGCAGCGCCCGCCCGTCGGCCACGCCCGCGCTCGACATGCTGCGCGACTTCCCCGCGCCGCCGTACGACGCCGCCGGCACCACCGAGGCCGAGGCCGGCCCGGCGCTGATCCGAGCCTCACCCGACCGCAGCGACGCATTCCGGCTGCTCTACCCTGACCCGGTGGCCTCCGCCAGCGTCGTGCTCGCGCTGAGCACGAGCACCGCCCGCGACACCGACATCGAGGACCTCGCCGGTGGCAGCGCCGCGCGCGACGCGCTCACGGGCACGGGCTGGCGAGTGGAGGGCGAGCCGCTCGGGCCCGGCCTCGACCCCGACGTCCGCCTCGACGCCGGCAGCAACCTCCCCGTCGAGCCCGGCGTGTACCTCGCCCTCCAGGAGACCTGGGCCGAGGTCACGTAGATGCGCGTCCGGGGGCAGGCGGTCGCGCTCGCGCTGCTGGTGGGAGTGGCGGCCGCGGCATGCTCGCCCGGCGGTGACAGCGCCAACGGTGGCGACGGGCTCGCGGACCCCGGCGACTGCATCGCGGTCGACGCCGCGGTGTCACCCGAGAAGCTCGACCTGCTGACCGATCTCGCCAACACGTTCAACGACTCCGACGACGCCGAGGTCGACGGCGAGTGCATCTTCGTGCGCGTCCAGCGCATGTCGTCGGGCGCAGGTGCCACGCTCCTCACCGACGGCTGGCCCGACCCAACGGTCAACGGCCCCCGCCCGGTGATCTGGTCGCCGGCGTCGAGCGCCTGGGGCGCGGTGGTGAACCAGCGCCTCGCCGACGAGGGCGAGCCGCCGATCGCGCCCGAGGGCCGGCCGTTCATGCTCACGCCGCTGGTGATCGCCATGCCGGAGCCGATGGCGAACGCGCTCGGCTATCCCGACACGCCCATCGGCTACGCCGACATCCTGCGCCTCGCCAACGACCCCGCCGGCTGGGGCGCGTTCGGGCACCCCGAATGGGGCCCGTTCCGCCTCGGCAAGACGAACCCCAACTTCTCGACCAGCGCGCTCCACGCCACGATCGCGCAGTACTACGCCGCCGCCGGCAAGACCACCGACCTCACGCTCGAAGACCTCGACCGGCCCGAGGTCGAAGACTTCGCCCGCGGCGTCGAGTCGACCGTGGTGCACTACGGCGACATCACGAACACGTTCCTCGAGAACTGGTACCGCGCCGATGCCCGCGGCACCGCGCTCACCTACGTGTCGGCGGTGGCCGTCGAGGAGAAGTCGGTCATCGACTACAACAACGGCAACCCCGACGGCATCCTCGAACCCGGAGAGAACCCGCGGAAGCCACGCACACCCCTGGTGGCGATCTACCCCGAGGAAGGCACGCTCTTCTCCGACAACCCGCTGATCATCCTGGACGCACCGTGGGTGACGCGACCGGAGCAGCAGGCGGCGGCGACGTTCGATGCGTTCGTGCGCGAACCCGGCAACCAACGCCGCGTGCTCGAGTTCGGGTTCCGGCCCGGCAACCCGTCGGTCGCGCTCGACGACCCGATCACGCCGGGCAACGGGCTCGATCCCAACCAGCCCCAGACGACGCTCGACGTGCCCGACCCGTCGGTGCTCGTGGGCCTCATCGACAAGTGGGGCGAGACCCGCAAGGGCGCCCGGGTGCTGCTCGTGATCGACGTCTCCGGCTCCATGGGCGAGCCCGGCGACGAGGCCACCGGCGAGACCAAGCTGGATCTCGCCAAGCGCGCCGCGATCTCGGCGCTCGACCAGTTCAAGCCCGAGGATCAGGTGGGCCTGCGGATCTTCTCGACCGAGATCAGCCCCGAGGAGCCGACCGACTACCTCGACCTGGTTCCCATCGCGCCCGTCAGCCAGAACCGCGAGCAGTTGGCGTCGCGCATCCGCAATCTCGTACCCACCCAGGGGACACCGCTCTACACGGTGACCGAGGACTCGTACCGCCGGATGGAGGACGAGTTCGCGCCCGAGCTCATCAACGCGATCGTGCTGCTCTCCGACGGGCGCAACGAAGACGACCGCAACAACGACCTCGACGGCCTGCTCCGCTATCTCGAGGGCCGGAACGAGGGTCAGTCGAGCCAGCCGGTGCGGGTGTTCCCCATCGCCTACGGGGCCGACGCCGACCTCGGCGTGCTCGAGCGCATCGCCGCCGCCACCAACGCCGCCGCCTACGACGCCGCCGACCCGACGACGATCGAGAAGGTCTTCGTCGCGGTGATCAGCAACTTCTGATGGGTTTGGTGGACCGTCTGCCGGAGCACCTGAAGGCGCGCAAGACCGCCGAGGCGGTCACGGCGCCGTCGGCGATCCTGCTGGCGGGCGCGGGCATGGCGGCGGGCATCCTCGGCGGCCTCCCGCTCCTGGCCGCGGCCGGGATCGGTGCGGTCGCGTACGGCGTACGGGTGGCGTTCGGTCTTCCCCGGAAGCCGCGCGCCGAGCGCATCGAGCTCGCCGGCCTCGCCGAGCCGTGGCGCCACTTCGTGCGGGAGGCGCTCGATGCCCAGACCCGGTACCGGGGTGCGCTCGCGACGGCGGCGCCGGGGCCCCTCCGAGAGCGCCTCACCGAGATCGGTGGGCGCATCGAAGAGGGAGTGCGCGAGTGCTACCGGATCGCGCGGCGGGGCGCGGCGCTCGAGCGCGGCCTGAGCGCACTCGACGCGGGCGCGGCCGAGCGCCAGCTGGACGCGCTCGTCCGGGCGCTCCCTGCGGGCGTGCAACCCGACGTGGCGCGCGCCCACGATGCCGGTGAGGGCATCGCGGCCGCGGCGGCGCGCGCCGGGGTCGAGGACCACCAGGTGCAGACCCTCGAGGCGCTCGAGGCGCAGGTGGCGTCCGGGCGGCGCGTCGCCGGCGTCGCCCAGGACGCCCGCGACCGTCTCAGCCTGCTCGACGCCCGTCTCGACGAGGCCGTGGCGCGGGCCGTGGAGCTGTCGCTGCGGGCGGAGGACGTCGCCGAGCTCGGCGGCCTCGGCGGCGACGTCGAGACGCTCGTGGGCGAGATGGAGTCGCTGCGGGTGGCGCTCGACGAGGCCGGGGCGGCCGGCCGGGGCGGGGGTACACCGCGAGCCGGCACGGCCTAGGCTTCACATATGTTCAAGGCGCTGCGCAGATGGTGGAAGTACCTGGCCGCCAAGCTCTCCGGGAAGCTCGAGGAGTCGGCTGACCCGAAGGTCCAGCTCGAGCAGGCGATCCAGGAGGCCCAGGAGCAGCACCGTCGTCTGACGGAGCAGGCCGCCAACGTCATCGCCAACCAGAAGCAGACCCAGATGCGGCTCGACCGTGCCGTCGAAGACTTCGAGAAGGCGAACGCGTCGGCGCGCCAGGCGCTGCTCCTCGCCGAGGAAGCCGGGAAAGGGGGCAAGGCCGACAAGGCGTCCGACTACAACGCCGCCGCCGAGCAGTTCGCCAACCGCCTCATCCAGCTCGAGCGGGAGGTCGCCGACCTCAAGAAGCAGCTGCTCGAGACGACGCAGGCGGCCGACCAGGCCAAGCAGGCGGTCGCCCAGAACTCGGCGACGCTCCAGAAGAAGCTCACCGAGCGCGAGAAGCTCCTCAGCCAGCTCGACCAGGCGAAGATGCAGGAGCAGATGAACGCGGCGATGACGCAGCTCACCGCCACGATCGGCGAGGACGTCCCGACGTTCGAGCAGGTGCGCACCAAGATCGAGCGGCGTCTCGCCAAGGCCCAGGGCATGTCGGATCTCACCGGGGCCGGCGTCGAGACCAGGATGCTCGAGGTCGAGCAGGCGCAGATGAGCGCCGAGGCCCAGGCTCGCCTGAGCGAGCTGCGCTCCGAGCTCGGGCTCGCGACCCCGGCCGGCGAGGCGCCCGCTCCCGAGCAGCCCGCCGAGGAGACACCCGCGGAGCAGCCCGCCGAGAAGGGCACGTCACCCTCGTAGCACCCGGCGAACCCGGTCCCGCGCGTGTCGGTCAGTGCGCGTCGTGGATGCTGCCGAATCGCCACCGGTAGAAGACGAAGCAGGCCGGCACCAGCAGCCACACGAGCTTCGCCGCGGTCACGTTGATCAGCGCGACCGGGATCGAAGCCGCGAACACCACGGGCACGGTCAGGTACCTCAGCACCGTGTGGCGGTAGTGGGCCGCGGTCGGCGGCTGTTCGAACAGCCCGGCGCGTCCCACATGCACGGCGAGAACGGTGAACGCCGTCCCCGCGGCCGTGATCATCATCGACCACATCACGACCGCGGCTTCGGTGTCGCCGTAATGCTGGAGCAGCTCCGACGGGAACGGAAGCAGCGCGACGCATCCGAGGAACACGAGGTTCAAGTAGAGCGACATGTGATCGACGCGCTTCACGCGGCCGAACAGTCGATGGTGCGCGATCCAGAAGAAGCCGAGCACCCCGAACGAGAGGACGTACGCGAGCAGGTCGTCGAAGTGGTCGGCGAGCAAGCCGGCCAGCCGCGGCTCGGTGTCACCGCGGAGCTCCTCGGGCACGCGGAAGTTGAGCACGAGCACGGTCATCGCGATGGCGAAGACCGCGTCGTTGAAGAACACGATGCGGGTGGCGTCGATCCAGCGCTTCTCGGCTTCGCCCGCGGACTCGTCGCTCAACCCGCTCAACCGACCACGACACCCTCGATCGCCAGCAGCGCACGCTTGCGGTCGAGCCCGCCCCCGTAGCCGCCGATCCCGTCGGCGGCCACGACACGGTGGCACGGGACCAGGATGGGCACGGGGTTGGTGGCCATCGCCGAGCCCACCGCCCGGGCGGCGCCGGGGCGGCCGGCCATCACCGCGAGCTCGCCGTAGGCGACCGTCTCGCCGTACCCGACGTCGCCGCGCAGTGTCTCGAGCACCCGGCGGCGGAACGAAGCCGTCACGCCGCCGAGGTCGACGGGGATGCTGAACCGGCGCCGAGCGCCGGCGAAGTACTCGTCGAGCTCGCGAGCGATCTCGTCGTCGCGCGCGGGCTCACCGTCGATCGGCGCGACGCCGTCGATCGTGATCCGCCGCACGCCCTCCGGCCCCGCCTCCACGATCAGCTCGCCCACAGTCGACCCCTGCCGCCACCACCGCACCCCCTCGATGCGTTCATGGTGCGCACTATTTGCGCATGACGAACGCATCAAGAGGGGAGGAGGGAGCGGACGTCGTCGCGTTCGGCGAGGAGCTCGTCGGTGGTGGCCTGGATCTTCGCCCGAGCGAAGTCGTTGTGCTCGATGCCCTCGACGACCTCCCAGCTCGTGCCGGTGCTCCGGACGGGGAAGCCGAACTGGAGCCCTTCGGGCAGGCCGTACTCCCCGCGGCTCACCACCGCGAGCGAGTGCCAGTCGCCTTCGGGCGTCGGTGTGCGCACGCTGACGACCGAGTCGATGGCCGCGTGCGCGGCCGACGCCGCCGACGACGCGCCCCGCGCCTCGATCACGGCCGCCCCCCGCTTCTGGACCGTCTCCAGGAACTCGGTCTCCAGCCAGTCGCGATCGGTGATCACGTCGGGCACCGGCTTGCCGCCGACGAGCGCGTGGAAGAAGTCGGGGAACTGGGTCGTGGAGTGGTTGCCCCAGATCGCCATGTTCGTGACCTCGCGCACGGGGACGCCCGCCTTCCGCGCGACCTGGGTCTTGGCGCGGTTCTCGTCGAGACGGGTCATGGCGAACCAGCGGTCGGCGGGCACGTCGGGAGCGTTCGAGCGGGCGATCAGGCAGTTCGTGTTGCACGGGTTGCCCACGACGAGGACGCGCACGTCACTGGCGGCGTGGGCGTTGATCGCCTGGCCCTGCGGCTTGAAGATCCCGCCGTTCACCTCGAGCAGGTCGCGCCGCTCCATCCCCGCCTTTCGCGGGATCGACCCGACGAGCAGGCACCACGACGCCCCGGTGAACGCGTGCGCCAGGTCCGACGTCGCCTCGATGCCCTCGACGAGGGGATGGGCGCCGTCCTCGATCTCCATGACCACGCCCTCGAGCGCCTGCATCGCCGGCTCGATCTCGAGCAGCCGCAGGACGATGGGCTGGTCGGCGCCGAGCAGCTGGCCGGACGCGACCCGGTGGACGAGCGCGTACCCGATCTGGCCGGCGGCACCGGTGATGGTGACGTGCACGGGGGATGCAGGCATCGGTACAGACTCCTTGTCTCGGCGGCGGGACCTTAGCGTCGGCCTGCCCCGGTCGAGCCGACCTCGGCCGAGCCGGCTGCGAGCACCGCGAGCAGCAGCTCGCGGGCCTCGGTGAGCTCGGCGATCCGCTCGGCCGCGCCCGAGGACGCCGCGCCGTGATCGGGATGGGCGAGGCGCACGAGACGCCGGAAGCGCCGCTGTACGTCGTCGCGGTCGATGGTCATGCCGGCGCCGAGCCCGAGCACCTCCATCGCCCAGCGCCGCTCGGCGGGCACCGAGCGCCACGGATCGAGGATCGGCCCACTCCCGTGGCCACCGGCACGACCCGCCCCCGGCGCCGCCGGTCGGGCACCGGGAACACCCTCGTGCAGGCGGCGCACCTCGATGCCCTCCGGGAGCATGCCGGGCCGGGCAAGGGCCCCGTCGACGGCACGGAACGCCTGCCGGCGAGCGTCGGCGGTGGGGAGCGTCGCCGCGGCCATCACCGCCCCGATGAGCTGGGGGGTCGCCCGCCCGTGCACGTCGAGCTC
>DASUUL010000378.1:0-8251 GCA_036374115.1 Acidimicrobiia bacterium
CCAGGTAGGTCTCGCTCAGGCGGTCGGCGTCGGCTTCGTGGCGGGCGCCGCTCCACACGATGCGGCCCAGCTCCATGACCGCGACCGTGTCGGCGATGGCGAGCGCCTCGCGGGTCTTCTCCTCCACGAGCAGGAGGGCGACGCCCCGGTCGCGCAGCTCCGCCAGCGCCCGGCCGACCTCCTCCGCGGCCAGAGGCGCGAGCCCGAGCGTGGGCTCGTCGGCGACGAGGACGGCGGGTGGTCGCGCCAGCGCCGGCGCGAGTCCGAGCATCTGCTGCTCCCCGCCCGACAGGAGCCCCGCCGGCTGCTTGCGGCGCTGGTCGAGGATCGGGAACCGGTCGCACGCCCGGCGACGCTCGTCTGGGTCGCGCAAGAGGATCGCCAGGTTCTCCTCCACGCTGAGACCGGGAAAGATGCCCCGGGCCTCGGGTACGAGCAGGAACCCCTCCCGGGCCCGCCGGAACGGCTGCTCCGCGGTGACGTCTCGGTCTCCGATCCACACGTGGCCCGACGTGGGCGCGAGGAGGCCCGACGCCACCGCGCACAGCGTCGACTTCCCGGCGCCGTTCGCACCCAGCAGCGTCATCGCCTCGCCGGGCTCGATGGCCAGATCGATGCCGTGCACGACCACGGCCTCGCCGTAACCGGCCACGATCCCGCGCAGGCGCAGCGCGGCCCGGTCGGCCGGCGGCGGCGCGGGCTCGATCGCGGCCGTGGGCACCGTGACGGCCGGCGACGTGGGCGCGGCCGCCGTGCGCGCCGCGACCCGCTCGGCGCGGGCCCGGCGCTTCTCGAGCCGCTGCTGCCCGGCGATCGCGAGGATGCCGTCGGGGTTCTGCGCGAGGTTGATCGCGCCCAGGCCGAACAGGATCGGCGCGAAGTACTCCGAGCCGAGGGCATTGCGGACGTCGTCGGGAATCCACGTCCACGGCGCGTTCGAGTAGCCGGCGGCGGTGTTGAGGAACTCGGCGAACAGCGAGAAGAACAGGCCGGCGAGGATCGCGCCGCCGGGGCGGCGGATCCCGAAGAGCACCGCGACCGCCAGCCAGATGATCCCGACGAGCGCGGGCGCGCTCCGGTTCGAGAAGGGGCTGTTGACGACGGCGAACATGGCGCCGCCGAGCCCGGCGATGGCCGCCGACACCGCGAACAGGGAGAGCTTCGCCCGCGCCGAGGAGATGCCCGAGGTGCCGGCGGCGACCTCGGAGCTGCGGACGGCGAGCATCGCCCGCCCGGATGCGGAGCGCTGGAGGTTGTTGATGAAGAGGGCGACGAGCGACACCAGTGCGAGCAGCAGGAGGACCATCGTGCGGGGGTCGCCGAAGTCGAAGCGCCCGAGCTGGGGCGGGTCGAGGAAGTAGCCGGTCGAGCCGTTGCTGATCTCGTCGAGCTGGAACACCAACAGGTCACCCACGAA
The DNA here is from genome assembly GCA_036374115.1 of Acidimicrobiia bacterium. GTDB lineage: Bacteria > Actinomycetota > Acidimicrobiia > IMCC26256 > JACDBD01 > JACDBD01. Next base: position 1,418 of record DASUUL010000378.1, read on the forward strand.
CGCGAGCGACAGGGTGGCGAGCGCGAGCTCGAGCTCCCCGAGACGCCGGACCGGCACCGCCACGATCAGGCCCACCACCGCGCCCACGGCGGCGGCGGCGAGGGCGGCGGCGAGAAAGCTCGGACGGCCGTCGTTGGTGAGGATCGGCACGTCGAGCGAGAAGCGATGGTTCACGAGCCAGCCGGCGGTGAACCCGCCCGCGGTCACGAACGTCGCCTGGGCCAGGCTCACCATGCCCCCGAGGCCGGTGACCACGACGAACGACATGAACACGAGGGACAGCACCAGGCCGGCGGCGATCTGGCCGGCCCAGAACTCGTCGGCGACGAACTGCACGTAGAGCACCAGCAGCAGCGCCGCCACCAGCCACGGGACCCGGCGGCGCCAGGCCGGCAGGCCGGTGCGATGGTCGGGGGGCGGCGCCGCCGCCTCCGCCATCGAGCCGGCCGCCCGGCCGCCGACCTGGCCGAGCACCACGAGAGCGATGAACGCCAGCAGGTACGGGATCGACGAGTTGAACCCGCTGATGTCGGTGAGGAACGACGGCGCGTACCCGAAGATCAGGTTCTGGACCACGCCGAAGATCAGGCCGGCGGCGAACGCGATCGGGATCGACCGGAACCGGGCCACCACCACGGCCACGATCGAGCCGAGCACGACGCTCGTGAACGAGAGCGGCGCGAGCTCGAGGAACGGTGCGAGCAGCACACCCGCCAGCCCGGCCAGCACCATCGTGAGCACCCACGCGATCGCCGAGCCGCGGGCGGTGTCGATGCCACGGAGACGGGCGAGATCCGGACGGTCCACACCGGCCCGCATGCCGAGCCCCACGCGCGTGTGGCGCAGCATGTACCACAGCACCACGGCCGAGACCCCCGCCGCCGCCAGCACCGCCACCTGATTGGAGTTGATCGTGACGCCCTTCATGATGTGCCACACGTCGGGCGGTACCGGTCCCAGGCCCGGCGGGCGCGCCACCTGATCGGTCGAAGGGAGGCCCCAGTCGAAGATCTCGTTGCCCTGCTGCACGACCCAGAGCGCGATCGCGGGCAGCGCCACGAGCAGGCCGATCGTGCCCATCACTCGGGCATAGACGGGAGCGGATGCGAGCCGCCGCAGCAGCAACCGGTCGAGGACCAGCCCGAGCAGCGGCGCGAACACCAGGATCGAGACGATCGCCGACGGCACGATCGGCCAGCCGGCGCCGTCGGGCGAATGGAGCTCGAAGTAGAGCAGCGCCGTGGTGAACGCGACTGCGCCGTGGGCGAAGTTGAAGATCCGCGACGTCTGGTATGTGAGCACCAATCCGGCGGCGACGATCGCGAAGATGCCGCCCGACACGAACCCGCTGATGACGAGGGACAGGAACTTGGTCACCGAAGTGCTCCGCCTCTGCTCACGACGCCGAACGGGCCACGACGCGGATCGACGGGCGGGCGGGCATGTGCCCGGCCCGCCCGTCGCCGCTCACCTCAGTTGAGTTTCTTGATCTTCCCGCACGTGAACGGGACCGCGACGACGTACTCGCTGCCCTGGGCCTCGACGAGCGAGCCGCACGCGGAGCCTTGCTTGTGCGCCTTCGGCCACTTCGTGGTCGCGACCGTGTCGGGCACCCCGAACTTGAACCCGTCGTTGGCGACCTCGAGGAAGTCCTCCTGGGTGGCGTCGGCACCGGCCTCCTTCAGCACCTCGATGAAGAAGTCGGCCGACCAGTAGCCGGCGGCCAGCGGCTGCACCAGCAGCTGGTCGGGACCGAACTCGGCCTCGACGTCGTCGATCATCTGCTGCACGTTCTCGTTCTCGGGCGCCGACTGGAACGGAGCCATCTGGATGAAGACGGTCGACCCCTCGGCCCCCTCGATCAGGCGCGGGTCGTACTGCACCGCGTTCGTCTGGACGCCCTCGAAGCCGAGCTCCTTGAGCTTGTCGGCCATGCCGAGCACGTTCCCGCTCGAGAGCAGCAGGCAGATGATGTCGGGCGCGTCGCCGTCGCTCGACGAGAGCAAGTCGTTGGCGAACGGCGTGTAGTCCGACGGCGGCGCCGCCGGCGGCGCCGGCATCGAGGCCTCGCTGAACACGACCTCCATCCCGACGTCCTCGAAGGACGCCTCCTGGGTCTCGAGGCCGGAGCGGCCGAGGTCGTTGTCCTCGGCGATGATCGCGACGGTCTTGCCCTCGATGTCGCCGTCGAACTTGTCGCGCAGCAGCACGCCCCAGGCGTTGCTGTAGAGCTTCGGGTCGGACGGCGTCAGGCAGCCGCCGCTGAACCCGAACGCGACCTCCTTGTCGCACCACTCCGGTCCGATCGCCCATCCGAACACGGGGACGCCCTCGCGCTCGGCGAGCTCGATGCCGGCCGGGAACGGCGACACCATCGGCACGATGGCGAAGACGTCCTCCTGCTGGATGAGCCGCTGGGTCGCGTCGGCGTTCTCGGTCGGGTCGCTGTCGTCTTCCTCGAAGCCGACGAACTCGATCTGGCGCCCGCCCGGGAGCTCCTCGTCGCGATTCGCCCGGGCGATGCGGGCCTCGACGCCCCGGGCCGAGTCGCCGTAGAAGGCGCCGTACCCGACACCGCCGATCTTGATCGTGTCGCCACCGCCGCGAGCCGGCGTGTCGGCGATGGCCGCGCTGGCCGCCACACCCGACACCAGCAGGCACGCGGCCAGCACTGCCCCCCACCACTTGAGTCTCACGTTGGTCCCCCCTTGGTGTTCGCTCTCATGATCGTTGCGGTCATGCCTCGCCGAGGTACGCCGTGCGGACGGCGGTGTTCGACTGGATCTCCTCGGGCCGTCCCGCCGCCAGCACCCGCCCGAGCTCGAGCACGACGACGCGGTCGCAGAGATCCATCACGAACCCCACGTCGTGCTCGACCACGAGCACCGCGCACGAGTGCTCGCGGCCGATCGCCCGGATGAGGTCGTGGAGGCGCGCCACCTCCCGCTCCTCGAGCCCCGACGTGGGCTCGTCGAGCAACAAGACCCGGGGTGGGTCCACGAGCGCGCGCGCGACCTCGACCATCCGCGACGTGCCGATCGGGAGCGAGCCGGCAGGCTCGTTCGCGATCGCGGTCAAGCCGCAGAACTCGAGCACCTCCTCGGCGCGGCGCCGGCGTTCGCGCTCGTAGCGCCGCCGGGTCGGCGACGCCACCAGGTCGGCGAGCAGACCGCCCCCGCCCCCCTCCCACTCCAGGGCGGCGAGGACGTTGTCGGCGGCCGAGAGCCACCCGAAGGTCTGCACCCGCTGGAACGTCCGCCGCAGGCCACCCCGCGCCCGGCGCACCGCCGACCAGGTGGTGGCGTCGACGCCGTCGAGCAGGACCCGACCGCTGTCGGGGGGCCGCACCCCCGAGATGACGTCGAAGAGGGTGGTCTTGCCGGCACCGTTGGGCCCGATGAGCCCGCACACCTCGCCCGGCGTGACCGCGAGGGCGACGTCGTCGAGCGCGGTGATGCCCCCGAAGCGTACGGTGACGTTCTCGAGCGCGAGCGCGGGCGATGTCGCGTCGGGTCTCGACACGGTCGTGGCGACCCGGCCCCCGGTCCCGTCGGTCACACTTCCCCCCACCGACTTGCTGTGCAATATTGCACCGAGTAATTGCAAGTGTGCGCGCAGACTTGCCGAAGGAACGCCCGGCGTCAAGGGATCTGATGGAGCGTCAGTCGCCGCCGACCCAGCGGGTGACCCGCCTGCTCGACCTACTGGCCACCCAGCCGCGCGAGGGCGTGGCGCTGTCGGAGCTCGCCCGTCGCCTCGACATGAGCAAGGCGACGTGCCTCGGCATCGTCGGCGCGCTCACCCGCGCGGGCTACCTCGTGCGCGACGAGCCCACCAAGACCTACACCCTCGGGCCTGCGCTCCTCTCACTCGGTCAGGCGGCGGCGGAGGCGTTCTCGTCGCTCGCGTACGCCCGGCCGGAGATCCGCCGCCTGCACCAGGAGTTCGGGCTCGCGACGACCGTCTCGGCGCGGGCGGGCGAAGACATCGTCGTGCTCGAGCGCACCGGCACCGCCGGTGAGCTCGACCGGATGGTGCAGGTCGGCCAGCGGTACCCGTACGCCCCGCCGAGCGGCTGCGTGCTGGCGGCCTGGCTCGGCGACGAGGAGATCGAGCGGTGGCTCGCCGACCACCCGGCCGTGCCGATGGGGCCGAGCATCGACGCGCTCAGGGCCCTCGTCGACTCGTGCCGTGACGTCGGGTACTTCGTCGAGCAGATGAGCGACATCTCCCTCGGCGCGCTCACGGTGCTGGCCGGCTTCGACGGCCACGATCTTCCCGATCCGGTGGCGCGCGCGTTGCGCAACATGGTCTCCGACCTCGCTGATCGCCATCACCTCGCCCGCGACCTGCGCCCGGGTGGCCGGTACGCGGTCACGTTCATCGCGGCGCCGAGCTACGACGCCAACGCGCGTCCCGACCTCCTGCTCGGGCTGCTCGTGTTCCGCCACGACGTCACGTTCGCGGAGGTGGAGCGGTACGGCGACGCGGTGCGACGCGCCGCCCGGCGCGTCACCGGGCAGGCCGGCGGCCGCGACCCCTGGGCGGGCGCGACGACGGTCCCACCGTGTCGCGTGGCGCTCCCCGGAGGCGCCCGCCGCTGACCCGCTCTCTTTTTTTGTGCAGTACTACCCAGGGGGCGGCCGCTTCGTGCACAGGCCGCAGGGGAACGCGGTGTGCTCCCGGACCGGTCGCGCGGTGGGGGTTCCCGCACCAACAATCAGTGGGGCGATCCCGGCGCGACCAGCGGCCAGGGGCGCTCCCGCTCCACGACGAGCGCGAGGTCGAGGAGCAGTGCCTCCTCGTGGTGGCGGCCGAGGACCTGCATCCCGACCGGGAGGCCGCGGCTCGTGCCCGTGGGAACGGAGACGGCCGGGCTGCCGAACACGTTGGCGGGGATCGTGAGCGCGCCGTTGTTGCCGAGCTCGGTGTGCACACCGTCGACCTCGGTCGGCAGCGGGCCCTCGGCCGCGAACGCGACGTCGGGATTCGAGGCCGCGATGACGAAGTCGACCCGGTCGAAGACCTCCGCCATGGTCTCGTTGAGCGCGGTCCGGCGGGCCTCGATCCGGGCGCGGGTCTCGAGGTCGTAGAGCTCCGTGGCCAGCTTGAGCCCGAAACCGATCTCGAGCGTCAGCTCGGGCTCGCAGTCGGGGTACAGGTCACCGAGCTCCAGGAGCACCTCCGACAAGCCCGACAGCGCCCATTCGTAGCCGAGCTCGGGGAGCCGCACGGGCACGTCGACGAGCTCGAGACCGGCGTCGGTCACGAGCGCCTCCGCCCCCGCCACCACCAGCTCGGCGACCTCGGGATGCACCACCGCGGCGCCGAGGTCGGGCACGATCGTGACCCGCTTTCCCCGCAGCGCGTCACGGTGTGTCCCGAGACCCGCTTCCCATCCGTCGACCCGTTGCAGGCTGTACGGATCGCGGTGGTCGAAGCCGTTGGTCACGTCGAGATAGCGCGCGGTGTCACGCACCGAGCGCGACAGGCACCCGAGCACCGCGGTCAGGGAGCCCACCACCATGCCGGGGCCCTTCGGGATGCGGCCGTAGGTGCACTTCAGGCCCACGAGCCCGGTGAAGCCGGCGGGGATGCGCAGGGAGCCACCGCCGTCACCGCCGGTCCCGAGCGTGCACAGGCCGCCCGCGACCGCCGCCGCGGTCCCGCCGGTCGACCCTCCCGGCGTGTGCTCGTGACCCCAGGGGTTCCGCGTCGCACCGTGCAGGTTGGTGCGCGTGAGGTTGACGCCGCCGAACTCGCTCGAGGTCGTCAGCCCGGTGAGCACGGCGCCGGCGGCGCGCAGGCGCGTCACGACCGTGCCGTCGGCCGCGGCCGTCCGCTCGCGCAACGGCACCGACGCCTCGGTGAACGGCCAGCCGGCGACGCGGTCGAGCTCCTTCACCCCGATCGGCACCCCGCCGAACGGCAGGGAGACGTCGGCGGCCGCGGCCGCGGCACGGGCGCTCTCGGGCTCGAGGAACGCGAACGCGTTGAGCACCGACGCGTCGACGGCGGCGAGGGTGGCCTCGAGCTCGTCGACCGGCGAACGCTCGCCGGCGCGGAAGGCGTCCACGAGCGAGCAGGCGTCGCCCTGCCAGGGTCCGTCGGTCATGGCTGGCCTCCTCCCCCGGCCCGGACAGGGGTCGCCCAGGCGTCGACCACGGCACCGGTCGTCGTGAGCGTCGCGACCAGGCTCAGCGTGTGTTCGAGCACGGCCGCGCCGTACTCGGCCGGGAATCCCGCCACCGCGTCGGTGGGGACCACGAACTGGTAGCCCCGGTTCACCGCGTCGAAGGCGAAGTTGGGCATCCCGACGTTGAGCGACACGCCCACGCCCACGATCGTGGTGACGCCCTGGTTGCGCAGGATGGAATCGAGCTGCGTGCCCGTCATCGGGCCGAGGCCGTGGTACCTCGCCAGCACGAGGTCGCGGTCGTCGACCCCGATCTCGGGGCACGGCTCGACCGCGGGTGTGCCGGGCGTGAGCGGTACCGGCGACTTCTTCACTCCGAGGAACAGGCGCGCGTTGCGGTTGGCCCCGAGGCCGTCGGGCCGGGTCTCGGCGGTGCAGTGGATCACGGGAACGCCCCGGGCCCGGGCGGCCCGGGCGAGCTCGGCACAGTGGCCGATCAGGCCCACGGCGGCCCCAGCCGCGGCGAGCGCCGGCAGGGCCGACTGCTGCCCCACGACGCCGTTCTGCACCTCCTGGAGCACGAGGGCGGTGTGAGCGGGAGCCACCAGCTCGGTGAGGTCGAGGGGCATGGGCCGTCAACGTATCCCCGGCACGCCGGGGCCCGCGGCCGCGAACCGATCGGGGCTCGGTAGCGTCGA
>DASUUL010000379.1:0-2060 GCA_036374115.1 Acidimicrobiia bacterium
ACGCCTCGTAGGCACAGTGCACGACGACGATGTCGTCGTCGGTGGGTACGTGCGCCGCGATGCGCAGCCTCCGGTCACGGGAGGTCCAGCGCGCCCAGGCACCCGGACGGTCGTAGGCGTCGCCGGTCTCGACCCGCCACGAGCCGGCCTGCTGGTCGCTGCGGACGATCTCGCCGGCGAGGTGGGCCTCGGCGGTGAGCGGGCCGGCGCGCACACCGGAGCGCGGCCAACTCACGGTTAGGCTGCCGCGGCTGAGCTCGACCGTGACGCCGCGGCCCCGGACCGTGCGGCTCACGCGTCCTCCGGCGCGAGTGGCCCCGCCCCGTCGACCGCTCGACCGACGACCGCGTGGGGATCGAGGCCGGTGGCCGCCCGATACCGCTGCACCGTGCGCGCCGCCACGTGGTCGGCGCGGTTTCGTCGGGTGAGCGCCACCACGCAGCCACCGAAGCCCGCCCCGGTGAGCCGAGCGCCGATCGCTCCCTCCTCGACGAGGAGCTCGACGAGCAGGTCGAGCTCCGGGGTCGACACCTCGAAGTCGTCCCGCAGGCTCGCGTGGCTCTCCCCGAGCAGCCGGCCGAGCGTGTCGAGGTCGCCGCTCTCGAGCGCGGCAACGGCGCCGAGCACGCGCTGGTTCTCCGACACGACGTGACGCGCCCGGGGCTCGTCGCCGACGTCCGCGAGCGTCACGTCGCGCAGCGTACGCACGCCCAAGCGGGTCGCAGCACGCTCGCACTCGACTCGTCGCTCCGCGAACGCGCTGTCCGCGAGGGCGCGGCTCACACCCGAGTGCACGACGAGAACGGCGACGCGTGCCGGAAGTCCGACCGGCTGGATCGCGAGCTCGCGGCAGTCGATCAACAACGCGTGGTCACGTTCGCCGAAGAGCGATGCGAGCTGGTCCATGAGGCCACACGGCACACCGGTCGCCGCCTGCTCGGCGTCACGGCACGCCCGTGCCACCTCTCGCCGCTCGAAAGGGGGCGCACCGGCGGCATCCAGGGCGGCGAGCGCGAGCGCGACCTCGAACGCCGCGCTCGACGACAGCCCCGACCCGATCGGCACGGCGGAAGTCAACGCGCAGTCGAACGCGACGGCCGGGCGGCCGCGCTGCGCGAGCGCAGCGATCACACCGGCGACGAGACGGCCCCATTCCGGTGCGATCGCCGTCGGTTCGCAGGTTCCGTCGGCAGGCACCGTGACGACGTCGTCGAGGTCGAGTGAGTGCACGCGCACCGTATCGCCGGCGCGAGCCCGCCAGGCAACGACGCACTCGCGATCGATCGCCACCGGCAGGACGAAGCCGTCGTTGTAGTCGGTGTGGTCGCCGATGAGGTTCACGCGCCCGGGTGCCCGCACGAACGCGATCCCGGCATTTCCCCCCAACGCCGCCGCAAGCGCTCGAGTTCGCCGCACCGCCGGGAGCCTACGGTCCGAGCACGGGGATCGGCGGCGAGGCGCACCCGGGTCGCGGCGCTCGGCGCGCCCGCCGGTAGCCACCCAACCGTCACCGTCCCGTCACCGGACCGCCACGCCCGCGGGGCCCTCGGGGGCGGGGCCCGCCCCGCGTCCACTCCCCGACCTGTTCGCCCGTACGATGGGCACGGCCGAAACTGCCGGGGCGGCGGCAACGACAGCCCGTGACATCCCGTCGAGGGGTAGAGCCCTCGAACATGGGTAGTAGGAGGCCGGTGGTGCGCTTCGACATGCGGGCCTTGCGCCGTCGCTCGCGACCCGAGCGGTCACGGCTCGCCGCGCCCTCGGTCGCTCGCGCCCGCTTGCTGATGGCCGTGCTGGCCACGCACGTGTGGTGGCCGCGCCACGAGAACGGCAACGGCGCCGTCGGCGTCGACGAGGGCGCCGCGCCCGAGGCCGACACGATCGCCGGCACCGCCCCGCCCGCGCCGGTGCTGGCCGACCCCATCGTGTGGCAGGGCGACGACCGGCCCGATCCGGTCTCCGACCCGCTCTTCGAGCCGCGCCCGTCGCCGCGCGAACCGAACGTGATCGTGCCGCGGCTCCGGTGGCATCAGGTGGCGCGGGCCGTCCGGACGTTCGTC
>DASUUL010000380.1:0-2664 GCA_036374115.1 Acidimicrobiia bacterium
CGTCAGCCACTTCCTCCACACCGACCGCCCGCGCGAGTGGATCCAGAACACCCTGGACCGCGCGGGCGACGACGACATCGAGACCGCGCTGCCGAGCCCCACGACCCTTCCCGTCGGCGAGGCCGCGACCACCACGACGATCCAGACCGCGTTCTCGCCGACCGAGCCCATGAGGATGTGGGTCGGTGGCGACTCGCTCGCGATCGTCCCGGGTCAGTCGGTGCTCGAGAGCTTCCCGGGCACGAGTGAAGGGGCGATCTCGATGGTCCGCCCCGACGTCGACGGCTGGGTGTCCACCGGACTGGCCCGCCCCGAGGTGCTCAACTGGCCCCTCCACCTCCAGGAGCAGACCGCCGCCCTCGATCCCGACGTCGTCGTGCTGACGCTCGGCTCCAACGACGACCAGGCCCTCACCGGCGCGCCGGGCGGGGCGACCATCTCACAGGGCGATGCGGAGCAGTGGGTCGACGAGTACCGGCGCCGCGTCGGCGGGCTGATGGACCAGATCATCGCCGAGGGACGCACCCTCGTCCTGGTCGGAGTGCCGATCGTGCGCGACGGCGGACGCAGCGCCGAGTACAACACGATCAACACGATCTTCATGGAAGAGGCGGCCAAACGCGACGACCGCGTGATCTTCGTCGACACCTGGGAGCTGTTCCAGGACGAGAACGGCAACTACGCCGACTACCTGCCGAACGAGGCGGGTGAAGCGGTGAAGTACCGCGCCGACGACGGCATCCACCTCACCGGGGCCGGCGGTGACGTCGTGGCGAAGCAGATCTACCGCCAGCTCTCCGACCAGTTCGACCTCACGTCGTGGAAGACCACGACGACCACGGCGAGCACCGCCGCCACCGGCGTTCCCTGAGCGGCCGCCGGCTTCCCGGCCACCCCGCCGGCGACGGTACGGTGACGGCGTGGAGGTCACGTCGCTGATCCAGCCGGCGGACACGAAGATCCTGCTCGTGGTGCTCGACGGGCTCGGCGGCTACGCCGCCGGCGAGCACGGCACCGAGCTCGAGGACGCCGCCACGCCCAACCTCGACCGGCTCGCGGCCGAGGGCGTCTGCGGCCTGGTCGAACCGGTCGGCCCCGGGATCACGCCCGGGTCGGGCCCCGGCCACCTGGGCCTCTTCGGCTACGACCCGGAGCGCTTCGAGCTCGGGCGGGGCGCGCTCAGCGCCGCCGGCCTCGACTTCGAGCTCCGCGCCGGCGACGTCGCCGCCCGCGGCAACCTCTGCACGCTCGCCGGCGACGGCACCGTCGCCGACCGGCGGGCGGGGCGGGTCCCCGACGACGAGGCGGCCGCGATCGTGGCTCGTCTCCAGGACGGCGTCCGCCTCGACGGCGCCGAGGTCTTCTTCCGCCACGAGCGGGAGCACCGCGTGCTCGTCGTCCTGCGCGGCGTTGGGCTCGACCCCCGCCTCGGCGACACCGACCCGCAGGCGACCGGCGTACCGCCGACCCCGGCCGAGCCCCTCGACCCGGATGCCAAGCGCACCGCCGAGCTCGTCGACGCGCTCCAGGACCAGGTGCGAACGATCCTCGCCGGCGAGGCGAAGGCCAACTTCCTGCTCCTGCGCGGCTTCGACACCCACCGCGACCTGCCCGGGTTCGCCGAGCGCTACGGACTGCGAGCCGCCGCGGTGGCGATCTACCCGATGTATCGCGGGATCGCCCGGCTCCTCGGGATGGACGTGCTCGGGCGGGCCGCGGATCTCGACGAGCAGCTCGACGTGCTGCGCGGCGGTTGGAAGGACCACGACTACTTCTTCCTGCACCACAAGCACACCGACTCCGCCGGCGAGGACGGCGACCGACCGCGCAAGATTGCCGCCATCGAGCGCCTCGACGCCGTCGTGCCCGAGCTGCGCGCCCTGGGCCCCGACGTGATCGCGGTGACGGGCGACCACTCCACCCCGAGCCAGATGGCGGCACACTCCTGGCATCCGGTTCCGGCGTTGCTGTGGAGCGAACGCTGCGGGCGCGACCCGGTGGAGCACTTCGGCGAGCGCTGGTGCCTGGGCGGCGGCCTCGGCCTGCGCCCGACCAAGGACCTCATGCCCGTGATGCTCGCCAACGCCGGCCGGCTCCAGAAGTACGGCGCCTGATCGTCTGATCGCCTGATCGCCCCCCTGCCGAACCTGCGCGTCCAGCGCGTCGTTTCCGGCGCGCCCCGCGCGCAAGAACGGGCGGGGGCCGAGCGTTCGGGCCGGTAACGTGGCCCTCGTGGCCGACGCGCGCGAGATCCGCCTTCCGCCCGAGCTGCGCCCCTCCGACGGGCGCTTCGGTTCGGGCCCGTCGAAGGTGCGCACCGAGGCGGTGGCGGCGCTGGCGGCGGCCGCGCCCGACTACCTCGGCACCAGCCACCGGCGCGAGACCGTCCGGGCCGTCGTCCGGCGCGTGCGCGAGGGGCTGGCGACCCTCTTCACCCTCCCCGACGGCTACGAGGTGCTCCTCGGCAACGGCGGCACGACCGCGTTCTGGGACGCAGCCGCGTTCGGGCTGGTCGAACGGCGCAGCCAGCACCTGAGTTTCGGTGAGTTCTCGTCGAAGTTCGCCGCGGTCGTGCGGGGCGCCCCCCATCTCGAGGCGCCCGACGTGATCGAATCGCCGCCCGGCACGCACCCCGACCCTCGCGCCGACGCGAGCGTCGACGCG
>DASUUL010000381.1:0-4557 GCA_036374115.1 Acidimicrobiia bacterium
GTTCCCCGAGCAGCTGACGTACGTCGTGAACCACGCTGAGGACCGCGTCGTGGTCGTCGACGACTCGCTGGTGCCGTTGCTGGCCCGCGTCGCGCCCGACCTCAAGACGGTCGAGCGCTACCTGGTCGTCGGTGACGGTGATGCATCCGCGCTCGAGGCGGCCGGCGCGCGCGCCGGTGCCGACGTCGTGCGTTACCACGACCTCCTCGCGGCCGAGGACGGCGGGTTCGCCTGGCCCGGCCTCGACGAACGGGCGGCCGCGGCCATGTGCTACACGAGCGGCACGACCGGGAACCCGAAGGGCGTCGTGTACTCGCACCGCTCGACGTACCTGCATTCGGTGGGCGTGAACGCCGCCAGCGCCATGGGGCTGACCGACCACGATCGGGTCCTGCCGATCGTGCCGATGTTCCACGCCAACGCGTGGGGGCTGCCCTACGCGGCGTGGCTCGCCGGCGCCGACTTCGTCATGCCCGACCGGTTCCTCCAGGCCGAGCCCCTGGCGCGGCTGATCGAGGCCGAACGCCCGACGGTCGCCGGGGCGGTGCCCACCATCTGGTCGGATCTGCTGCGTCACGCCGAAGCCACGCCCGTCGACCTGTCGTCGTTCCGCTTGGTGGTGTGCGGTGGGTCGGCGGTGCCGCGGACCCTCATGGAGCGCTTCGAGGAGCGCCACGGCATGCGCATCGTGCAGGGCTGGGGCATGACCGAGACGAGCCCGCTGGCCGCGCTCGCCCACCCGCCGCGCGGTGTCGAGCCGGGTACGAGCGAGGAGATGGACTGGCGCGCCCGCACGGGGCGCGTCATCGGCGGCGTCGAGCTGCGCATCGTCGACGACGCCGGCAACCCGCTGCCCTGGGACGACGAGTCGGTGGGGGAGATCGAGGTGCGGGGACCGTGGATCACCGCGAGCTACTACGGCGACGCGTCACCGGAGAAGTTCGACGACGGCTGGCTGCGCACGGGCGACGTCGGCTCCGTCAGCGCCGAGGGGTTCGTACGGATCACCGACCGGGCCAAGGACGTGATCAAGTCGGGCGGGGAGTGGATCTCGTCGGTCGAGCTCGAGAACGACCTGATGGCCCATCCCGACGTGGTGGAGGCGAGCGTCGTCGGCGTGCCCGACCCGAAGTGGAGCGAGCGACCGCTCGCCTGCATCGTCCGGGCCGAGGGCTCGAACGTCGGGGCCGCCGACCTCGCCGCCTTCCTCGGCGACAAGGTCGCCAAGTGGCAGGTGCCGGAGCGCTGGGCGTTCATCGACGAGGTGCCCAAGACCAGCGTGGGCAAGTTCGACAAGAAGGTGCTGCGGGCCCGCCACGCCGCCGGCGAGCTCACCGTCGAAGAGCTCGCATAGCTCCCACGCGCGCCAGTTCGCGGGAACGTCACGTCTGGAGGTCGAGGACGGCGGCGGCGACCTCGCCGAGCTCGTCGGTCCAGCTGGGGGGCTCGTGGGCGGGCACCAGCACGAGCTTGGAGAAGCCGTGCTCGAGGAAGCCCTCGAGCGTCGTGCGCAACGCGGGGAGGCCGGCGGGCACGAGGTCGGCGGGGTCGACGTCGGGGCGGCGGCTCTTGATCCCCGCGGCCAGCAGCTCCGGGATCTCTTCGCGGCAGTAGATGACGAGCGCCCCGAAGTGCTCGACATCGATCTCCCGGCCGTGCTCCGCGGCCGCCTCCTCGACCACGACGCGCCCGGCCGCGACCTCGGCGGGGGTCGAGAAGCTCGGGAGCCACCCGTCGCCGAGGCGCCCGACGCGGCGCAGCTCGCTCTTGGCCCGCCCGCCCAGCCACACGTCGGGGGGCTGTTGCACGGGCTTGGGCCGTACCGACAGACCGCGGTAGTGGAAGCGGGGACCGTCGTGGTCGACGTCGTCCTCGGTCCACATCCGCCGGATCAGCGGGAGCGCCTCGTCGAACCACGCGGCGCGCTCGGCGCGCTCGACGCCGAATGCCTGCTGCTCGGCCGGATTGGCGACGCCGAGACCGAACGCCGGCAGCGCCCGCCCGTTCGAGAGCCGGTCGAGGCTGGCCCACTCCTTGGCGACCAGCGCGGGATTGCGTCCGGGGAGCACTTGCACGCTCGTTCCGAGCTTGAGCTTCTGGGTGCGCCCGGCGGCGAACGCCAGGCCCACGACGGGGTCGGGCGCCTCGCCGGTGAGCCGTTCCGAGAGCCACAGCGAGTCGAACCGGTTGGCTTCGAGGCCGTCGACGAGCTCCGGCACCGTCCCGTCGCGCCGCAGCCCCTGCACCCCGAGCCCGTACCCGATCCGCACCTTCACCCCCCGCAGCCTAGATGCGTTCATCGTGCGTACTAATTGCGCATGACGCACGCATCGAGGGGGGTCAGTTCCGCAGTGATTCGTAGGGGCGGAGCTCGCGGCGGGCGATCTGCTGCTTGTGCACCTCGTCGGGGCCGTCGACGAGGTGAAGGGTGCGGGCGTGGGTGTACATCGACGCCAGCGGCCAGTCGTCCGACACGCCGGCGCCTCCGAAGAGCTGGATCGCGCGGTCGATCACGTTCGTGGCCACCCGCGCCGCCACCACCTTGATGGCGGCGATCTCGAAGCGGGCGCCCTTGTTGCCGACGGTGTCCATCAGCCACGCCGCCTTCAGGGTGAGCAGCCGGGCCTGCTCGATCTCGATTCGGCTCTCGGCGACCCGGTCCTGCACGAGGCCCTGTTCTGCCAGGGGCTTGCCGAACGGTGTGCGCAGCCAGCTCCGCTGGCACATGAGCTCGAGCGCGCGTTCCGCGAGGCCGATGGCACGCATGCAGTGGTGGATCCGGCCCGGTCCGAGGCGGGCCTGCGCGATCGCGAACCCGCCGCCTTCCTCCCCGAGGATGTTCGCCGCCGGGAGGCGCACGTCTTCGAACAGCGTCTCGCAGTGGCCGCCGCCGGCGTCGTGGCCGAACACCGGCAGGGTCCGCACGACCTTCACCCCGGGCGCGTCCATCGGGACGAGGATCATCGAGTGCCGACGGTACGGATCGCCCTCGGGGTCGGACACGCCCAGGAGGATCGCGACCTTGCAGCGATCGGACGCGGCGCCGCTCGTCCACCACTTGTGGGCGTTCACGACGTAGTGGTCGCCGTCGCGCTCGATCCGGCTCTGGATGTTGGTGGCGTCGGAGCTCGCCACCCACGGTTCGGTCATGGCGAAGCACGACCGGATCCGCCCCTCGAGGAGCGGCACCAGCCACTCGTCCTGCTGCTCGGGCGTGCCGAACTCGGCCAGGATCTCCATGTTGCCGGTGTCGGGCGCGGCGCAGTTGGTGGCCTCGGCGGTGAGCAGGCTCCGGCCCATGAGCTCGCACAGCGGGGCGTAGTCGACGTTCGAGAGCCCCGCCCCCCACCGCTCGTGGGGGAGGAAGAGGTTCCACAGCCCGCGCTCGCGGGCCTCGGCCTTGAGCTCCTCCATCACGGGCGGGTGGAAGTGGGGGTCACCCGACTCAGCCACCTGCTCCTGGTAGACGGGCCCGGCCGGGTCGACGTGGGTCGCGATGAAGTCTCGGAGCCGGGCCTGGAGCTCCTGCGACCGGGCACTGAACTCGAAATCCATCGTGACCCCCTCGTCCGGGCCGCACCATATCGAAGGTGTGTACGCCGCTCGCCGGCTCGCTGGTCAGGCGGTGCCGGTGCTGCTGTGCGGCTCGACCACCGGCTTCGACTCGGGTGAGCCCCGCTGGCGGAGGTAGATGCTGAGCACGATGATGGCGAACACCGCGAGGAACTCGCTCTGCCAGTTCTGGAGCGACTCGTACCAGAACTCGGCGCCGGAGACGTAGCCCCACACGCTCACCGCCGCCTCGCCGTTCTGACGTAGCTGGTCGTTGTAGGCGTCGAGCCCGCCGAAGGCGTGGCCCGCGATCGAGGCGAGGAACAGCGCGACGAACGCCAGGACGAGCGAGTTCTCGTAGACCCACAGCCAGACGCCACCCCGCGTCACCGGCCACGGAACGTCCGATCGGCGCCGATCGACGTCGCGCGGGTCGGCTTCCACGGGCTCGTCACGGTCGGGGTCCTTCGACTCCGACGATCCCTTCTGGATGAGGTAGGCCGTGAGGACGACGTACGCCGCCATCTGCAGGAACTCGCTCTCCCAGTTCTCGAAGACGGCCTCCCAGAAGTGGCCTTCACCCAGGTAGCTCAGCAACGAGATCGTCGGCTGCTCGAGCTCTCGTTGCTCGGCGTTGTACGCGCCGTGCCCACTGAGGAGCAAGCCGACCATGAGCACGACGAAGGTGGCGAAGCACACGAGGCCGAGGGCGTTCCGTTGCCAGTACCCGTCGCCGCCTCGGCGGGTGCTTCGTGTCCTGCCGGCGGCACGCCGGCGCGCGGACGGCCGCAGCAGTGCCGATGCCACGCCGACGATGTACCCGCCGGTTCCCGGCGGCGAAACGACTACGGCTGGCCGCGGTGTGCCTCGGCGTAGGCGCGGTTCTCGGCCACGGTCGTGGGTCCGAAGGTCTGGTTTCCGCTGGGGAGCGTGAGGCGGATCTGCTCGAGCTCCTCGCGCGTGAAGGGGCACGGGACCGTGATCGGATCGACGTCGTGGAGCTTC
>DASUUL010000382.1:0-4345 GCA_036374115.1 Acidimicrobiia bacterium
GATCGGTGACCGCCACGCTCGACGTCGTGCCCGGCGAGGTCATCGAGGTCAACGTCGGCTGCCGCGGTGACGACGGCGACGAGACGACCGGCGGGCAGCGCGGGAACGGCGGCGGGAGCGGCGGCTCGAACGCGATCGTCGTCAACGGCAGCGCGGGCGCGGGCGGCGACTCCTCCGACGTGCGCCGCGGCGCGAACGACACCGACGACCGGTTCCTCGTCGCCGGCGGAGGAGGCGGCGGCGGGGGCAGCGGCGACGACGCCGGCGAACACGGCGGCGACGGGGGCGCCGGCGGTCACCCGGCCGGCTCCGACGGGGCGAACAACAGTGGCTCGGGCACCGGTGGCAGCCAGTTCACCGGCGGCACCCTCGGCGGGGGCGTCTTGGCCGGTGGCGACGGCGCGGACCCGCTCGGCGTCGGCGGTGGCGGCGGTGGCGGCGGTGCCGGTTACTTCGGCGGCGGGGGCGGAGACAGCTCCAACGCCGGCGGTGGCGGCGGTGGCGGCGGCTCGAGCTTCGGCCCACCCGACGCCGTCTTCGCCGACGGCGTCCGGGCCGGCGACGGTCTCGTGACCATCACCTACGTCCTCTGATTCCCGGCGCGTGCCTGCGCCACGAAGGCGTCGAAGAGGCGCTGCTGGATCGGATCCTCGGCGGCGGTGTCCTCGGGATGCCACTGGGCCCCGACCGCCCAGGCGTCGCCGTCGAGCTCGATGCCCTCGATCGTGCCGTCGTCGGCCCACGCCACGGCGCGGAGACCGTCGCCGAGAGCGTCGACGGCTTGGTGGTGATGCGAGCACACGTCGAATCGTGATGCGTCGGTCGCGGCGGCCATCCGCGATCCCGGCTCGATCCGCACGGCGTGCATCGCCGAGCCGCCGGGAACGCCGGGAGCTCCGTGGCCGTCGGCGGCGAGATGCTGGAGGAGCGTCCCGCCCAGCGCGACGTTGAGCACCTGGTGACCGCGGCAGATGGCCAGCACCGGCATGCGCCGCTCGATCGCGGCGCATGCCAGCGCGATCTCGAAGGCGTCGCGCTCGGGCACGACCCCGTACACCTTCGTGTGGCGCTCCTGGTCGTAGCGCGCCGGGTCGAGGTCGCCGCCACCGAGGAGCAGGAGGGCGTCGAAGTGTTCGAGGAGATCGTCGGCCTCGCCCCCGTCGTCGAGCGCGACGGGCATGAGCACCCCCTCCTGCGCGCCGGCGCGGTGGAGTGCCTCCAGGTAGCGCGCGGGCGCACCGATGGCGGGGAACTCCCAACCTTTCACGCGGCCTTCGGCGAGCGCGTACGCCGGCACGGCGACGAAGGGCCTGCTCACAGCTGCTCGAAGTTCCGCCGGCGCTCCCAGTCGGTCACGGCGCGGTTGAACGACCCCCACTCCTGGCGGGCGGTGTTCACCAGGTGGAAGTGCACGTCCTCGCCGAACGCCTTTGCCGCGACCTCGCTCGCCTCGAGCCCTGCGATCGCCTCGACGAGCGTCGCGGGGACGCGCGGGACATCGTCGGCCTCGTAAGCATTGCCGGAGAACGCGGCCGGGAGCTCGAGGCCGTGCTCGAGGCCGTGGAGACCGCCGGCGATGGTCGCCGCGAACGCGAGGTACGGGTTGCAGTCACCCCCCGGGATGCGGGACTCGACCCGGAGCGACGGCCCGTGTCCGACGATGCGCAGGCCGCAGGTGCGGTTGTCGCGCGCCCACACGATCGCCGTCGGCGCCCACGATCCCGGCTGGTAGCGCTTGTAGGAGTTGACGTTGGGTGCGAAGCACCACGAGAGCTCACGGGCGGTTGCGAGCAGCCCGGCGAGGTAGTGCCGGAACGGATCGGAGAGGTGGCCGGGAGCGCCCTCGTCGTGGTCGAGCGGTTCGGTGCCCTCGGCGCTCCACAGGCTCGAGTGCAGATGGCACGAGTTGCCGGTCTCGGCCATCGAGTACTTCGCCATGAACGTGATCGACCGGCCGTTGAGCGCGGCGATCTCCTTGGCCCCGTTCTTGTAGATGGAGTGGCGGTCGGCCATCTCCACCGGGTCGGCGTACCGCAGGTTGATCTCGTGCTGGCCGCGCCCGGCCTCACCTTTCGAGAACTCGACGGGCACACCGGCGCCGTCCATCCCGTTGCGGATCTGGCGGATGAGGTACTCGTCACGGGTCGTCTGGAAGATGTGGTAGTCCTCGTTCACCGCCGAGTGGGGTGTGAGGTCCGCGAAGCCGCGGGCGGCCGCCTCCTCGTACGACTCCCGGAACAGGTGGAACTCGAGCTCCGACCCGCACATCACGGTGAAACCGCGCGCAGCCGCCCGTTCGACCTGGCGCTGGAGGATCCGTCGCGGCGACACCTCGACCGGCTCGCCGGTGTCGGAGTCGACGACGTCGCACATGACGAGCGCGGTCGCCTCGAGCCACGGCACGCGCCGCAAGGTCGCGAGGTCGGGACGCGCCTTCATGTCGCCGTAGCCCTGCTCCCAGTTGGCGAACCGGTATCCGGGCAGCGGCTCCATGTCGACGTCGAGCGCGAGCAGGTAGTTGCACGCCTCGACGCCGTCGCCGAGCACGTGGTCGAGGAAGAAGTGGCCGGTGACCCGCTTGCCGAGGAGGCGGCCCTGGAGGTCGGGGAAGACCACCAGCACGGTGTCGACCTCGCCGCCGCGGATCTGGTCTTCGAGAGCTCGGGGATCGAGGGTCATGGCCGTCCTTCAGCGCCTACTCGGGGGTGACATAGGCGGCGGTGATGCCGCCGTCGACGACGAGCGACGCGCCCGTCATGAACGACGAGTCGTCGGAGGCGAGGAAGAGCGCCGCACGGGCGATCTCCTCGGGACGGCCCGGCCGCCCCATGGGGATGTGCACGAGCCGGCGGGCCGCCCAGGCGGGATCCGACATGAGCTGCGCCATGAGCGGCGTGTCGATCGGCCCCGGGCACAGCGCGTTCGCCCGGATGTTGCGCCGGGCGTATTCCACCGCGAGCTCACGGGTCATCGCGAGCACGCCGCCCTTGCTGGCCGTGTACGCGATCTGCGGTGTCGCGGAGCCCATGAGCGCGACGAGCGATGCGACGTTCACGATCGTGCCGCCGCCCGACTCCAGCAACGCCGGGATCCCGTGCTTGCAGCCGAGCCACACGCCTTTGAGGTTCACCTCCATCACCTGCTCCCAGGTGGGCTCGGGTGTCTCGAGCGTGCCACCGTCGTCGGGAGGGAGGATCCCGGCGTTGTTGTAGAGCACGTCGAGGCGACCGAAGGTGTCGACGGCGAACCGCACCATGGCGGCGACCTGCTCGTCGTCCGACACGTCGACGGGAGCGAACGCGGCCGCCCCGCCGGCCGCGCGGATCGCGTCGACGACCTCCCGGCCCGGCTCGGCGGCGACGTCGGCGACGACGACGGGCGCGCCTTCGCTCGCGAAGACCTCGGCGGCGACCCGCCCCAGGCCGCTCGCCGCTCCGGTGATGAGCGCCACCTTGCCGTCGAGCCGTCCCACCTTGCCTACTCACCGCCCCGCTGCGAGCGCTCTCTATGATCCGCTGTCGCGGAAGGGGGAAGCGTACCCGTGAAGCTGTCGGTCACGATCTCAGGTCTCACCCGCTTGTACGGCGATGATCTCGCCGCCATGGTCGACACCGCGCGCGTCGCCGACGCCGCCGGGGTGGACGAGCTCGTCCTGCCCGATCACGTCGTGATGAGCACGCGGCTCGACCGCTATCCGTTCGGGCGGTTCCCGTACGGCTCCGAGGAGCCGTGGCTCGAGCCGCTCACCGCGCTGGCGGCGTTCGCGGGCGCGACGGAGCGCATCCGCCTCTCGACGGGTGTGCTCATCGCACCGCTGCGGCCGGCGACGCTGCTCGCCAAGACCGCCGCGACCCTCGACGTGCTCAGCCGGGGCCGCCTCGATCTCGGGGTCGGCACCGGCTGGCAGCCCGAGGAGTACGAAGCCGAGGGCGTGCCGTTCGAGGGCCGGGTGGCGCGCCTCGACGACACGATCCGCGCCTGCCGGGCGCTGTGGACCGACGAGCCGCCGGTGAGTTTCGCGTCGCCGACGGTGTCGTTCACCGACCTCTGGTGCGAGCCCCGGCCGGTGCAGCCCGGGGGTATCCCGGTGTCGTTCGGCGGGGGAGCGAACACTGCCACCGCCCGGCGAGTCGCCGGGCTCGGTGCCGGCTGGCTACCCATCGGAGTGACTCCGCACGAGGAGCTGGCGAAGGGGATTGCCCTCATCCGAGACGCCTGCGCGGCCGTCGGACGCGATCCCGCGACCGTCGGCGTCCGCGCCGGACTGGCCGTCGCGACGAGCGACGACGGCAGCGTCGACCTCGACCGCACGCTGGCGGCCGTCCCGGCGCTCGCGGAGCTCGGA
>DASUUL010000383.1:0-33669 GCA_036374115.1 Acidimicrobiia bacterium
GGGGCGGGGCAGCGCGATCGTTTGGCGGGCCTGCGGCGCGGCGCCGCCGTGCTCAGCTCCGGCTCTTGAGGGCCTCGATGAGCTTCGGGACGACCTTGTGGACGTCGCCGACGATGCCGAGGTCGGCGACGCCGAAGATCGGGGCTTCCTCGTCCTTGTTGATGGCGATGATGTTGTCGGAGCCCTTCATCCCGACCATGTGCTGCGTGGCGCCCGAGATGCCGATGGCGATGTACACCTTGGGCTTGACCGTCTTGCCGGTCTGACCGACCTGCTTCGCGTACGGCACCCAGCCGGCGTCGACGATCGCGCGCGACGCGCCCGAGGCGCCCTTCAACAGCTTGGCCAGCTCCTCGACCAGGGGCTCGTAGTGCTCGGCACCGCCGAGCCCGCGTCCACCCGACACCACGACCTCGGCGTCTTCGAGCTTCGGGCCCTCGCGCTCCTCGACGTGGCGCTCGAGCACCTTCGCCTCGCCGGCGCGCCCGGTGTCGGCGCCGTCGGCCTTCACCACCTCGGCGGCGCCGCCGCCGCCCGGCTCGGCCGCGAACGACTTCGGGCGGATGGCGGCGAGGTAGGGCTTGGGCCCGTCGAAGGCCGCCTCGACGATCGTGTTGCCGCCGAAGATGGCCGTGCCGACCTTCACCTTGTCGCCCTCGATTTCGACCGCGTTGCCGTTGGTGAGCACCGGGCGGTCGAGACGCGCCGACAGCAGCGAGATGGCGTCGCGCCCGTCGTAGCTCTGCGCGAACAGCACGAGGTCGGGCTGCTGCTCCTCCACGAGCTTGGCGAGCGCGGCGCCGCCCGTCATGCCGCTCAAGCCCTCACCGGGGTCGGCTGCGTAGAGCGTCGTGGCGCCGTACTCGCCGACCTGGGGCGCGATGGCGTCGGCGTCGCCCACGGCCGCGACCGCCTCGACCGTGTCCCCGACCTCGCGCGCTTTGGTGAGGAGCTCGGTGGTCGCGCTCGTCAGGATGCCTTCCTCGGCCTCCGCGTACACCCAGACCTTCACGTCAGACCACCTTCAGCTGCTCGAGGAAGGCGACGATGCGCTCGTGCGCGTCGCCCTCGTCTTCGATCTTCTCGCCGGCCTCGCGCTCGGGGGCCGGCGCCACCGACACGATCTCCTGGCGGGCGCCCGCCCAACCGACCTGGTCGGCGCCGAGGCCGAGGTCGTCGGCCTTCACCTGGTCGACGGGCTTGTTCTTGGCCGCCATGATCCCCTTGAACGACGGGTAGCGCGGCTCCACCACACCGGCGGTCACGCTCACCACCGCAGGGAGCGACGCCTCCACTTGGTCGAAGCCGGCCTCGGTCTGACGCTGGATGTTCACCTTCCCGTCGCCGACCTCGACGTGCTTGGCGAACGTGAGCGCGGGCCACCCCAACAATTCGGCGACCTGGCCCGGGATCGTGCCCGTGTAGCCGTCGGTCGACTCGGTCGCGGTGAGGACCAGGTCGATGTCGCCGGCGCGTTCCACGGCCTTGGCGATGACCTTGGCGGTCACGAGCGCGTCCGACCCGGACAGCGCCGGATCGGAGACCAGAATCGCCTTCGCCGCGCCCATGGCGAGCGCGGTGCGCAGGCCCGACACCTCGTCGTTGGGGGCCATCGACACGAGGGTGACCTCTCCCCCGCCGGCCTTGTCGGCGAGCTGGAGGGCCATCTCGACGCCGTACGAGTCGGAGTCGTCGAGGATGAGCTTGCCCTCGCGCTTGAGGGTCTTGGTCTCGGGGTCGAGCTCCCCCGGCACCGCAGGGTCGGGGATCTGCTTCACGCAGACGGCGATGTTCATGGTGCTCCTGTTCCGCAGCCGTACGAGGGGGATTCTGGCCCGAACCCCCGGCGGGGTGCGAAACGTGCCGCCGGGTCAGGTGACGTCCCGGCGGGCGAAGACGACCACCGCCCCGGTCACGACCACCGCCAGATACCCCAGGAGCACCAACGCCGAACCCGGCGCCGATCGTGCGACCTCCTCGAGCCGGCGACCCTCGAGCGCCGTGAACACGTTCTCGGGGAGGTACCACGCCTCCCACCCCGGACGCAGCACCCGCAGGATGCTCTCGACGACAACCACGTACGCGACCACGGCGCCGAACGCCGCCGTGGTGTTACGTCCCAGCGTGGCGATGCCCGCCGCCAGGACGGCGCACCAGGCCATGATCAGCGCGCCGCGGCCGAGAAAGCCGGCGAGCCCCCGGTAGTAGTCGTCGGGGACGTTCTCGAGACCCGCGCCCCGGACCCCGACGACGAACGCCAGTGCCAGCACGAGCAGGAGCTGGAGCACGACGAAGAGCCCCCCGGCGACGAGCCCGGCGGCGACGAGCTTCGAGCCGATCACCCGCAGCCGGCGCGGCTCCCAGGTGAGGAGCGTCGTGACCGTTCCCGCCTTGTATTCGGCGCCCACCAGGGACGCACCGACCAACAGCGCGAGGAAGAGGAACAGCGAAGCGGTCCCGCCGAGGACGTACTCGCCGTCCGCGTCGCTCGTCCAGATGTCGTCGAGCGAGAACGCGTCGACCTCGTCGGGGCTCGAGTTGGCGAACGCGATGGCCGCGGCCAGCACGATCCCGGCGAGTGCGACGAGCACGACCACCCGCACGAGGCGGCGCGCGAGCGCACGGCGGACCTCGGTGACGACCGACCGGATCACGTCGACGGCGCGCCTTCGCCGCCCGTCAGCTCGAGGAACACCGTCTCGAGGTCGACTTCCTCGGGGCGGAGCTCGCTCACGTAGATCCGGGAGTCCGCCAGCACGCGGGTCACCCGCGCCGCTTCGTCCGGTGCCAGCTCCACCAGGATCCGGTCACCGTCCGCCGCCGCCGGTACGTGCGCGGCCCGTAGCGTGGCAAGGGCACCGTCGAGCGGCTGCGCCTTCACGATCAATCGTTTCCCGCGCCCGCGGGCGAGCACCTCGCCGACCGGTCCCTCGGTGACGAGCCGGCCCCCGGCGACGATCGCCACCCGGTCGCACATCTGCTGGACCTCGCCGAGCAGATGGCTCGACACGAAGACGGTCCGGCCCTCCGATCCGAGGCGCCGGACGAGGTCGCGGATCTCCTTGATGCCGGCCGGGTCGAGACCGTTGGCGGGCTCGTCGAGGATGAGGACCTCGGGATCCTTGACGAGGGCGGCGGCGAGGCCGAGGCGCTGCTTCATGCCCAGGGAGTAGGTGCGGAACGGCGAACGCGCCCGGGCGCCGAGGCCGACGAGCTCGAGGGCGTCGTCGATCCGGTGGGTGTCGATCCGGTCGAGGCGGGCCAGCAGCTCGAGGTTGCGTCGGCCCGAGAAGTTCGGGAAGAACTGCGGCGTCTCCACCATCGACCCGACGCGACGGGCGACGGCGGCGAGCCCGTCCGGGCCCGCGCCGAGCAGGCGCGTCGCACCACCGGAGGGGCGTACGAGCCCGAGCAGGCAACGGATCGTGGTCGTCTTCCCGGAGCCGTTCGGCCCGAGGAAGCCGAACACGCCACCCGCGGGCACGCTGAGATCGAGGCCGGCGAGGGCCCGGGTACGCCTCCCGAACGGGCCCCGGTACTCCTTGCGGAGGCCCGCTACCTCGATCACCGGCACGGCACGGCATGCTAAAGGCCGTGGCCTCAGCGGAGCGGTTCGACCTCGCCGTCGTGGGCGCCGGGCCCGCAGGTACGGCCGCCGCGATCACGGCGCGTGACCGCGGCCTCGACGTCGTCGTCCTCGACAAGGCCACCTTTCCCCGCGACAAGACGTGCGGTGACGGGCTCACCACCGGCGCGCTCCGTCTCCTCGAGGGCCTCGGGCTGCGCCTCGCGGCGCTGCCCGCCTACACGAGCGTTCGCGAGACGGTGCTCGTCTCGCCCTCGGGCCGCGAGGTCGTACTGCCGTTGCCGGACGGGGGTCAGTACGCGGGCGTGGTCCCCCGCGCCGAGCTCGACACCGCGCTCGTCCGGCTCGCGCAGGCGCACGGCGCGGAGGTCCGGGAGGGGGCCGCGGTCGCGGGTGTCGCCGTGCACACCGGCGAGGTGGAGATCGAGCTGGCCGGCGGCGCCGCGCTGTCGGCACGGTTCGTCGTGGCCGCCGACGGGCACTTCTCGTCCGTACGCCGGCGGCTGCGCCCGGACGCGCCCGCCGACCTCGGCACCTGGCACGCGTTCCGCCAGTACTACCGGGGCGTGGCCGACCGCCGGCTGTGGGTGCTCTTCGAACCCGACCTGCTACCCGGCTACGCCTGGGTGTTCCCCCTACCCGACGGGCGCGCCAATGTCGGCTTCGGTGTGCCGCGCGGGCCGGGTGTCGACGGCAAGCGGCTCAAGGCCACGTGGCACGAGCTGCTGGGGCGTGACCGCGTGCGGGCGGTACTCGGCCCGCACGCCGAGCCCGAGGGCGCGCACCGGGCGTGGCCGATCCCGGCCCGCGTCGACGCCTCCCGCCTCGCCGCCGGGCGCGTGCTCTACGCCGGCGACGCCGCCGCCGTCGTCGACCCCATGACCGGCGAAGGGATCGCGCAGGCGCTCGAGACCGGGATCGCGGCGGCACGGGCGATCGCGCATGGAGGTGACCCCGACGCGGTCGCGGCGCGCTACCGGCGCGCGGTGGATGGCGCGCTGGGTGCGGATCTGCGGTTCGCCGCCGCCCTGCAACGAGTGCTCTCGTCACGGTGGGGGGCCCGGGCCGCGCTGCGCGCCGTCGACCTCAGTGGCTGGACCCGCAGGAACTTCGCCCGATGGATGTACGAGGACTACCCACGTGCGCTGCTGTTGACCCCGCGACGCTGGCGCCGAGGCGTGTTCAGCGCGCCGGGTGCGTATCTCCGAGCGGCGTGACCCCCGGCGGCGTGCCCGGCTCCACCAGGATCTTCACGTGCCCCTCGGGATCGGCGAGCGCGTCGAACGCGGCGGCGACGCCGTCGAGCCCGACCGAGCCCGTCAGGAAGGGTGTGACGTCGATCTCACCCTCGGCGATCGCGCGCAATGTGTCGGCGAACTCGGCCGGGTCGTAGCCGAACGCGAACTGCAGGTTGATCTCCTTGACCACCGCGATGAGCGGTCGCACCGTGTCCGGCTCCATGCACACTCCCGCGACGAGCACGCGCGCTTGCGAAGGTGCGGCGAAGATCACCTCGTCGAGTACGCCGGGGACACCCACGGCCTCGTAGACGACGAGGGAACGCATGCCGTCGACCCGGCGCCACGCCTCGAAGACCGGCTCGTCGCGGGGGTCGACGACGACGTGGGCGCCGAGCTCCACCGCCAGCGCCCGGCGCCGGCGCGAGAGGTCCGACGCCACGATCGGCTCGATGCCGCGTGCGCCCAGCCACGCGACGATTGCCAGCCCGATCGGACCGCACCCGACCACGGCGGCGGCGCATCCCCGCTCGATACCCGACTTGTTCACGGCGTGCAGCCCGACGGCCATGGGTTCGGTGAGCGCGGCCCGGCGCGCGTCGAGCCCGTTCGGCACCGGGAGGCAGGCACCGGCGGTGAGCAGCATCCGCTCCGCGTACGCGCCCGGGTAGTCGTTCGAGAAGCCGAGCGGGACGAGGTCGGCGCCCGCGATCAGGAACGGGATCGAGACGACGAGGTCGCCGGGGCGGACCGCGACGCCGTCGGTCGCGGGCCCGAGCTCGAGCACCTCGGCCACGTACTCGTGGCCCATCACGAAGTCGGCGTCGGGGTCGAACGCCCCGCCCATGCCGGTCGCCTCGGCCACGTCGACCATGCGGTGGGCGTGGCGCAGGGTGTGCAGGTCGGATCCGCAGATGCCGCACGCGCGCACGGCGACGAGGGCGTGGCCGTCGCCCGGCTCCGGTTCGGCGACCTCGTCGACCACCAACGTCCCGGCCCGGGCGATCGCAGCGCGCACGGCCCGCAGGTTTCCCGGTCTTGACCGCCCGGTCAAGCGGCGGGGACACTCGTGGCATGGCCATCGACTTCACCCTGCCGCCCGACGTCGAAGCGATCCGCAAGCGCGTCCGTGACTTCATGGACGCCGAGGTGCGCCCGGCGGAGGAGAAGCTCTACGCGAACGCCCCGAACGGTGAGCCCGACCGCGCCGACGTCGTGCGCATGATCATCGAGCTCCGTCAGAAGGCCCACGAATGGGAGGTGTGGCTCCCCCACATGCCCGAGGAGTGGGGCGGGCTCGGGCTGTCGATAACGGCGATGGCGTTCGTCTCGGCGGAGGCCGCTCGCACCCGGTTCGGGCCCTTCATCCTCAACGCCCAGGCGCCCGACGAGGGCAACCAGCACACGCTGCTGCACCACGCCGACGACGACCAGAAGGAGCGCTACCTCAAGCCGCTGCTCGAGGGGCGCGTGCGCTCGTGCTTCGCGATGACCGAACCCGAGGTCGCCGGGTCCGACCCCACCGGCATCCGCACCACCGCGGTGCTCGACGAAGCGAACGACGAGTGGATCGTCAACGGGCACAAGTGGTTCATCAGCGGCGCCAAGGGCGCGTCGTTCGCGATCCTCATCGCCAAGACGGATCCCGACGCGGATCCGCCGCAGGCCTCGAACTCGGCGTTCATCGTCGACCTGCCCGCCGACGGATGGGAGGTCGTGCGCGACGTCAACACGATGGCCGGCCACGGCAACCACTGCGAGATCCGCATCACCGACCTGCGGGTGAAGTCGAGCCAGATGCTCGGCGAGCGCGGCCACGGTCACCTGCTCGGCCAGGCCCGCCTCGGTCCGGCTCGGCTCGCGCATTGCATGCGCTGGATCGGGCAGACGGAGCAGGCGCTCGAGATGCTCATCGACCGGGCGGAGCGCCGTCAGCTCCACGGTGCGCCGCTGGCCGACAAGCAGGCGATCCAGTGGATGATGTCGGACTCGGCGATGGAGCTGTACACCGCCAAGCTCATGGTGCTGCACGCGGCCTACAAGATCGAGAACGACCTCCCGTTCCGCCAGGAGGTGAGCTTCGCCAAGCACCACGTGGCGAACATGCTGTGGAAGGTCGTCGACCGCGCGATCCAGGTGCACGGCGCCCTCGGCTACTCGACCGACACGCCCCTCGAGTCGATGCTGCGCCATGCCCGTTCGGCGCGCCTCGTCGACGGCGCCGACGAGGTGCACCAGGCGCTCATCGCCCGCAACCTGCGCCAGGTCTACGCCGAGACCGGCGACACGCGCGCCGCCACCGGCGCCTTCGACTTCTAGCCCGCCTGCTTCCCCGCCGCTTCCCCGCGAAACGGCCGTCGTCGCCGCAACCGGCTGGCTGCCCGGGCGCTTCACCTGGCACGAGGTCGCGCACGTCCCGCGGTCGACGGCCCGCCGCATCGGTGCGCTCGCGGAGCAGGCTCGCCGACGAACGTCTGCGCTCTAGATGGGTGGTGGGGCGGCGACGCTGAAGTGGTGCTCGAGGTGGGTCGTGTCGTTGAAGCGGCGCAGCGACACGGTGTCGCCGAGCACGACGATGTGGCTGATCGACGCGTTGTCGGCCCCCATGAACGCGAACGGACGCGACTGCGTCGCCGTCGCCAGGATCTGCCCGATCACCCCACCGTGCGTCACGACGACGACCCGCTCGTCGGGATGCGCGGCGTGGATGCGGGCGATCGCGGCCGCCACCCGCCCGGCGAACGCGTCCTGCGGCTCGGCACCCGGGATCTCGTCCCACCGCTCGGCCGTCATGGCCCGGACGAACGCCGGATGGTGCTGGGCGGCCATCACGCGGAAGAGCCCGCCCTCCCACTCGCCGAGGTACACCTCGCGCAGGTCGGCCTCCACCCGGGGCTCGATGCCGAGGCGCTCGGCGGCGGGTGCCGCAGTCTCCGCCGTCCGGCACAGCGACGTCACGTAGATGGCGCCGACGCGCTCCCCCGCAAGGCGCGCCGCGAGGCGCTCGGCCTGCTCGACTCCCACAGGATCGAGAGGGGGATCACCGTGCCCCTCGACGAGCGGGAACGGGCGCTCGGGATCGACCGGCTGCGACTCGCCGTGGCGCACGAGCAGGATCTCGGTCGCCCCCGGCGGAGGCGTGTACCGGTGCTGGCGGTAGACGGTCTCGGTCACGGGCGGCAAGGCTAGAGCGTGACCTGGGACGCCGAGCTCGAGGAGCTGCGCCGCCGTACCGAGCTCGCGGCGGCGATGGGCGGTGCCGAGAAGGTCGAGCGCCAGCACGCCGCCGGCCGCCTCACCGTGCGCGAACGCATCGACCGGCTCCTCGACCCGGGATCGTTCCACGAGGTCGGCGCCCTCGCCGGCCGTGGTACGTACGAGGACGGTCGCCTCACCGACTTCCGCCCCGCCAACTTCGTGAGCGGCCGTGGCCGTATCGACGACCGGCCCGTCGTGGTCGCCGGCGACGACTTCACCGTGCGCGGCGGCGCCGCCGACGCCTCGATCTTCCAGAAGCAGGTCCACGCCGAGCGCATGGCCAACGAGCTACGGCTGCCGATCGTCCGCCTCGTCGACGGGTCGGGCGGGGGCGGGTCGGTGAAGTCGCTCGAGAGCGAGCGGCGCAGCTTCGTGCCCTTCAACCCGGGTTGGGAGTACGTGGTCGACAACCTCTCGACCGTGCCCGTGGTGTCGCTGTGCCTCGGGTCGGTCGCAGGCCTCGGCGCGGCGCGCGTCGTGACCAGCCACTACTCGATGATGGTGAGGGGCACGTCGCAGCTCTTCGTGGCGGGCCCACCGGTCGTCGCCCGGCTCGGCGAAGACGTCGACAAGGAGACGCTCGGCGGCAGCGCGATCCACTCCCGGAACGGCGTCGTCGACGACGAGGTGCCCGGCGAGAACGAGGCGTTCGCCCGCGCCCGCGCCTTCCTCTCGTACCTCCCGTCGTCGGTCGACGAGCTCGCCCCGCGCACCGAGCCCCGGGACGACCCCGAGCGCCGGGACGACGCGCTCGCCCGCGCCATCCCCCGAGATCCGCGCAAGGTCTACAAGGTGCGCGAGATCCTCGACGCCGTCCTCGACCGGGGCTCGTTCCTCGAGCTCGGTCGCCGGTTCGGCGGGCCGGCGGTGACGGGCCTCGCCCGCCTCGACGGATGGCCCGTGGCGGTGCTCGCGAGCGACCCCTACCACTACGGCGGGGGTTGGACGGCAGGCGCGTCGCAGAAGGTGGCCCGCTTCGTGGACCTCGCCGACACGTTCCACCTCCCGGTGGTGCACTTCGTCGACAACCCCGGTTTCGTGATCGGCACCGCGGCCGAGCGCGCCGCCACCATCCGCCACGGCGCCCGCGCCCTGGCGGCGATCTACCAGGCATCGGTGCCGTGGTGCTCGGTGATCCTCCGCAAGGTGTACGGCGTCGCCGGCGCCGCCCACCAGAACGCGTCCCGCTTCTCGTACCGGTTCGCGTGGCCGTCGGGCGACTGGGGCAGCCTGCCGCTGGCCGGCGGAATCGAGGCCGCCTACAAGGCGCAGCTCGAGGCGGCCGACGATCCCGACGCCCTCCGCACGGAGATCGAGGCGAAGCTCGACGCCGCCCGGTCGCCCTTCCGCACCGCCGAGGCGTTCATGATCGAGGAGATCATCGACCCGCGCGACACCCGGCCCCTCCTCTGCGAGTTCGCCCACCTCGCCGCTCCCCGGCGGGGCATCGGTCGCGTGGCCCGAGGGACGCGGCCGTAGGCGTGCCGTGCGTCACATAGACGTGCCGCGCGATCCGCCCTACGGTGCCCGAAGCGGACAGGGGGTACGCGATGGCGCAGGCACCGGAGACGCTCGACTTCATCACGGTCGCGCTGACGCCGGAGTTCAAGGAGGACCCGTACCCCTTCTTCCACCGCCTGCGCGAGCTGGAGCCGGTGCAGCACACGCCGCTCGGGACGTACATGCTGAGCCGGTACGCCGACGTCTCCGCGGTCGTGCGCGATCCTGCCCTCAGCTCCGACCAGCGCAACTCCGACCTCTTCCAGGCCTACGTCGAGGCGAACCCGCCCGGTGAGGGCACCTTCCCCGACCCGACGCGTCAGGCGACGATGCTGTTCCTCGACCCACCCGACCACACGCGCCTGCGCGGGCTCGTGAGCAAGGCGTTCACACCCCGGGTCATCGGCCGCCTCCGGCCGCGGATCGAGCAGCTCGTCGACGAGCTGCTCGGCGCCGTCGCCAGTCGCGGCGACGGGCACATGGACGTCGTCGCCGACCTCGCGTACCCGCTCCCCGTCGTCATCATCTGCGAGCTGCTGGGTGTACCGCACGCCGACCACGCCACGTTCCAGGAATGGAGCCGCGACCTGGTGCACAGCATCGACCCCGACCCGCTGATCACGCCCGAGCAGTGGACGCGCATCGAGGCGGCGGGGGCTGCGTTCGTGGAGTACTTCGTGGCGCTGATCGAGGAGCGGCGCCGGTCGCCGGGCGACGATCTCCTCAGCGGCCTCATCGCTGCCGAAGAGGCGGGTGACCGGCTGAGCGAGGAGGAGCTGCTCGCGACCGCGCTCCTGCTCCTCGTCGCCGGGCACGAGACGACCGTCAACCTGATCGGCAACGGCACGCTCGCGCTCCTCCGGAACCGTGATCAGCTCGAGCGCCTCCGCGACGACCCGGCGCTCGACCACAACGCGGTGGAGGAGATGCTGCGCTACGACAGCCCCGTCACCTTCACGCAGCGCATCACCCTCGCCGAGTACCGGGTCGGCGACGTCACGATCCCGCCCCGGCAGCAAGTCGTCACGGTGCTGGCGGCGGCCAACCGCGACCCCGACGCCTTCCCCGACCCCGACCGGCTCGATCTCGGGCGCCCCGAAGCGAACCGCCACGTTGCGTTCGGCGGCGGCCACCACTACTGCCTCGGGGCGGCGCTGGCGCGCCTGGAGGGCGAGGTCGCGATCCCGACGCTGGTGCGGCGCTTCCCCGCGCTCGAACTCGCCGGCGATCCGACGCGCCGCGACACGTTCACGTTGCGCGGGCTCGAGCGGCTCCCCGTCGGCGTGGGGGCAGCCTGACGCGCCTTCGAGACATCCGTCACGCGCGGGGTTCGGGACCTTCGCCCCTACCGGGGCGCGGGGCGTGCGCCCGTAGACTGACGGTCATGCAGCGCACCCCCTGGCTCGCACCCGACCACTGGTCGGTCGAGATCCCCCGCGACACACCGCACGGCCGCCTCGACGTGCTCGTCGAGCGGGGCTTCGTGCAGCTCCGCGACCTCGCCGACCCGATCCCGGAGACCGAGTACCTCGGGCTCGAGTACATGGACTGGAAGAGCGGCGGTGACACCAACTTCGCCCCGATCGCCACCGCCGACGGCGAGCTCGACTGCCGTGGTTTCTGGAAGCCGGGCCAGGAGCAGCCCGACAAGGGCGGCAAGTTCACGTCGAACGGGCCGCGCTGCCCCCGCATCGTCGAGTACGTGCAGTCGGTGGGCGCCGACTTCGGGCGGGTACGGATCATCAAGCTCGAGCCGCAGGGCTACGACGCCGCCCTCTCGCAGATGCACCGCGACGACAACAACCGGTTCAACCCACCCGACGAGGGGTGGGTCGTGCGCTCGTGGCTCGAGCTCACCGACAACCCGGACAGCTTCATGATCCTGATGGAGTCGGGCGACGACGGCCTGCCGGATCCGGCGACCGAGGTCCGCCTGCCCCTGCATCGGGGGGCCCGCTTCGTCGTCGACACCCAGCGCCTGTGGCACGTCGTGTGTCACAACGGCGATGCGCCTCGTTACGCGCTCATCTCCAGCTTCGAGAGCGGCCCCGCGCTCGACCGCTGGATCCACTCGCAGCTGCCCTGACGGCGCGTCCCCGACGGCGCGTCCCCAACCGTGCGTCAGGGCAGCGCGTGCTCGAGGGCGGCGCCGAACGCGTCGGGCGCCTCGAGCATCGGGTAGTGCCCGACGCCCGGGAGGCGCACGAGCGTGGCGTCGCCTCGGGCCGCGTGCAGGCGTTCGGCCATCGGCCACACCGCGATCGGGTCGAGATCGCCCCACACGATCGTCAGGGGCGACGGGTGCGCCTCGATCGCGCCCGTCCAGCGGGCTTCGTGGACGCGACGTTCCTCGACGTAGCGGATCGTGCGCGGGAGCAGCCGGTTCCCACCGGCGCGGACGATCAGGTCGGCGAGCGCCGCGAGCTCGTCGCCGGGCACCTCGGCGTCGGGCGCGCACGTCGCTCGCAGCGCCGCCGCCAGGAGGTCGGCGGTCGGTGCCGCGTCCTCGGCCACCATCTCGTCGGGCAGCGACAGCAACATCTTCTGGCCATCGGTGAGCTGCGCCATTCCCAGGTAGATGCTCCCGTTGCTCACGATGCGTCCGGTGACCTCGAAGGCGAGGTCGCCGTCGAGGCTGCGCGCCAGGAGCTCACCGGCAACCGAGTCGCCCATGTCGTGGCTGGCGAGCACGGCGCGATCGATACCGAGATCGGTCGCGAGCGCCTCCACGAGATCGGCCTGCTCGAACAACGAGTAGCGCTGATCGGGCTTCGCCGAGAGCCCGAAGCCGAGGAAGTCGCAGGCGACGACGTGCCACCGGCGCGCCAGGCTGTCGATCGGATCGCGCCAGTCGAGAGAGCACGTGGGGAAGCCGTGCAGGATCACGACGGGATCGCCGCCGTGCTCGCGGCCGCGGTCGACCACGAAGAGCTCGCGACCGCCCACGGCCCGGTGCTCGCCCGCCCGCTCCCAAGCCGAGACGTCTGCCGTAGCGCCCATGGACCCCACGCTCGCCCACACTTGACCGGTCGGTCAAGGGTCGAGTGCAATGCCCGGCCATGCGCTTCGGCATCTTCCTCGCCCCGTTCCACCCCGTCGGCCAGAGCCCGACCCTGGCGCTCGAGCGTGACCTGGAGCTGATCCAGCACCTCGACCGGCTGGGCTTCGACGAGGCCTGGATCGGCGAGCACCACTCCGCCGGCTACGAGATCATCGCCTCCCCCGAGGTGTTCATCGCGGTGGCGGCGGAGCGCACGAAGCACATCAAGCTCGGCACGGGCGTGAACTCGCTGCCCTACCACCACCCGCTGCTCCTCGCCGACCGGATGGTGCTGCTCGACCATCTCACGCGCGGGCGGGCGATGCTCGGATGCGGTCCCGGGCAGCTCACCTCGGACGCGCACATGCTCGGCATCGAGGCCAACGACCAGCGCCCGCGGATGGACGAGGGCCTCGACGCGATCATGGCGCTGCTCCGTGGCGACGAGCCCGTCTCGATGAAGACGGAGTGGTTCGAGCTCCGCGACGCCCGCCTCCAGCTCGCCCCGTACACCCAGCCCTGCTTCGACATCGTGGTGGCGGCGTCGATCTCCCCGGCGGGACCGCGTGCGGCGGCGCGCCACGGCCTGGGGCTGCTCTCGGTCGGCGCCACCAGCGAATCGGGCTTCGACGTCCTCGGCCAGCACTGGGGTGTGATGGAGGAGACCGCCGCCGAGCACGGCACCGCCGTCGACCGCGACCAGTGGCGGCTCGTGGGCCCCATGCACCTCGCCGAGACCAAGGAGCAGGCGCGCAAGGACGTGGAGTTCGGCCTCGTCGACTTCGCGAACTACTTCCGCCACGTGTTGCCGGTGAGCCCGGTTGGCACCGGCGAGCGCCTCGACGACATCATCGCCGAGGTCGACCGCAGCGGCTTCGCGGTGATCGGCACGCCCGACGACGCCATCGCGCAGATCGAACGTCTCTTCGCGCAGTCCGGCGGCTTCGGTTCGTACATGATCTTCGCCCACGAGTGGGCCGACCGGGAGGCGACGCTCAAGAGCTACGAGCTCTTCGCCCGCTACGTGATGCCGCACTTCCAGGGCTCGATGGTGGCCCCGGCGGCGTCGTGCGACTGGGTGACGGGCAGCGGCGGCGAGTTCGTGGAGCGTGCCGGTACCGCCATCATGAAGGCGATCACCGACCACGCCGAGCAGAAGGCCACTCGGCAGGCCGGCTGAGCGGCCTACTCTCCGCCGTCGTCCTCGGCGACGCCCACGGGCGAGCCGTGGTGCATGACCATCCGCCACGCGTCGCCGTGGCGGATGAACAGGTTCGTCGCCGCGACCCGAGCACCCGCGAGCGCACCTCCGCCTTCCCCACCGCCGTCGGCTGCCTGGAGGATGTTCTCGTCGATGGTGACCCACGCGGCGTCGCCGACGACGTCGATGCGCTCGTCGGTGAGCACGAACTGGATGTAGGGCGTGTGGCGGAAGATCGCATCCCACGATCCCGCCACCTTCCCCCAGCCTGCGAGCCGCGGCCACCCCGGATGGGTGACGCTGGCGCGCTCGGAACGCTCCCACACCTCGGCCATCGCGTCGATGTCGCGTGCCTCGAACGCGGCATAGAACGCAGCATTGGCGTCGCGCACCGCCTCGACGGCGCCGCTGACATCGGCGTCGGTCACGGCGCCATCGTCGCGCGCCATGATGTCGACCCGTGACCGGAACCAGGCCATCGCCCCGCGTCGCATGACCCCCCGGCCGTCGGCCGCCCCTGACGGCCGTTCAGCCGGAGCGGAACCCCTCGAGCACCTTCGACCACCGTTCGGGGTCGCTCCTGTAGGGGGCGTAGAAGCTGATCCGATCGAGCACGTCGCCGTAGCGGGCGAGCATCCGGCGAGGGACGTCCTCGGGCTCGGCGACGACCGCGAAGGTCTCGAGCACGTCGTCGGTGATCAGCTCCCCCATCGCGGCCCACTCGCCCTGCTTGGAGAGCCGGTTGAGCTCGCCCTGGAGGTCGCCCCAGCCGTGCACCTCCAGCACCCGGCGGTACGCGGGCGTCGAACCGTAGAAGGCAATCTGCTGCTTCGTCGCGCGCCGGGCCGCGGCGAGCTCCTCCTCGGTAACACCGGTCACGACGAACATCGGGGCCGACACCTCGAAGTCGCGACGCTTCTTGCCCGCCCGCGCCCAGCCGCGCTCGAGTGCCGGAAGCGTGACGTCGCGCACGTAGCGCTCGGTCGTGAACCCGTGCAGCAGGATGCCGTCGGCGACCTCGCCCGCGACCTCCGTCATGCGTTCCCCGACGGCGGCGAGGAAGACTCGCGGTACGCCATAGGGGTTCGGACCCGGGTTGAAGAACGGTGTCATGAGCGTGTGGCGGTAGAACTCGCCGCGGAAGTCGAGCTTCTCGCCGTCGTTCCAGGCCGCCCAGATGGCGCGCATGGCGAGGATGAGCTCACGCATGCGTGCCGCCGGCCGCGACCACGGCATCGAGAAGCGCTTCTCGACGTGAGCCTGGATCTGGCTCCCGAGCCCGAGGATGAACCGGCCGCGGGAGAAGGCCTGGAGGTCGTAGCCGATGTTGGCCAGCGTCATGGGGTTGCGGGCGAAGGCCACCGCGATCCCGGTGGCCAGCTCGAGGCGTTCCGTGTGCTCGGCGGCGAGGAGGATCGGGAAGAAGGGGTCGTGGGCGGTCTCGGCGCTGAAGGCGCCGTCGTACCCGAGCTCCTCGAGCTCCCGGGCCACCGCCCCCACACCCCCGAGCCCGCCGGCGACGAGGACCCCGTCGACCCTCATGCCCCGCTCCGGCTCCGCCGCCACATCCACGTAGCTGTCACACCCCGACGGTATCGTCCGGGCATGGGTGTAGCAGTCCCCCAGCGGCTCTCGCCGAGCTCCGTCTCCGCGTTCAAGGACTGCCCGCTCGCGTTCCGGTTCGCCTACATCGATCGGCTCCCCGAGCCCCCGTCGGCGCCGGCGAGCAAGGGAACGCTCGTCCACCGGGCCCTCGAGCGCCTCATGTGCCGGGCGCCGGCGGATCGCACCGTCGCCGCCGCGCTGGAGGAGCTCGCCGCCGCCCGGGGCGAGCTGGCCGCCCATCCCGACCTCGCCGACCTCGAGCTGAGCGACGAGGAGTGGGAGGCGTTCCACGCCGACGCCGAGGTGCTCGTGCGCCGCTACTTCGAGCTCGAAGACCCCACGAGCGTCCGCCCGATCGGGCTCGAGCTCAAGCTGAGCGCGGAGGTCGGCCGCATCACGCTGCGGGGGGTGATCGACCGCCTCGAGCTCGACGCCGACGGCGAGCTCGTGGTGACCGACTACAAGACCGGCTCCGTCCCGTCGGAGCTGCACGAGAACGCCCGGCTGGCGGGTGTCCACATCTACGCGTTCCTCTGCGAGCGGATGCTCGGGCGCCGTCCCACGCGGGTGCAGCTCTACTTCCTGTCGAAGCCGGAGGCGATCATCGCCCGCCCCAGCGCGCAGTCGGTCGCCGGGG
This sequence comes from Acidimicrobiia bacterium, assembly GCA_036374115.1. Classification (GTDB taxonomy): domain Bacteria; phylum Actinomycetota; class Acidimicrobiia; order IMCC26256; family JACDBD01; genus JACDBD01. The sequence goes on from DASUUL010000383.1 coordinate 16,066, forward strand.
TGGAGCGAAAGACCAACGCGATCTGGAACGCGATCGTCCGCGCGTGCGACCGTGACGACTTCCGGCCGTCGCCCGGCCCCCTGTGCGACTACTGCACCTTCCGGCCGTACTGCCCGGCGTACGGCGGCGACCCCGCCGAGGCCGCGGAGCTGCGTGGCCCCGGCACGATGATCGAGACCGAGCTCCCGCTCGCGCCCGCCGTCGCCGGCCGCTGACCGGCGACCCCTCGCCTAGCCTCTCGCCCCATGTCCCGGTCGTGGCGCGCCGCGGTGCGCGCGCTCGACGACGCGGTCGACGCCTGGGTCGATCGCCATCGTCGCCCCCGGCTCGACCCGCTCTTCTACGGCCTGTCGAGCGCCGCCGACCACAGCATCCTGTGGAACGCGCTGGGTGCGCTGCGGGCGGCGAGCACGGGCGACCCCAACGAGGCGCTGCGCCTCGGCGCGGTGATGGCGGTCGAGTCGGCGCTCACCAACGGACCGATCAAGGCGTGCTTCCGTCGCATCCGGCCCGTCGAGGTTCCCCCGGGGCCGCTCCCCTACGGCATGCACCGGCCCCGTACGAGCGCCTTCCCGTCGGGCCACGCCACCTCGGCGTTCACGGCCGCGAGCTTGCTGGCGCAGGGCAGCAACGCCGGCCCGCTCTATTACGCCCTCGCCGCGGTGGTGGCCGGGAGCCGCGTGTACACGCGCATGCACCATGCGTCCGACGTGCTGGCCGGCGCCGCGCTCGGCCTCGTGCTCGGCCGGATCGGGCGCCGGCTCCTCCCGATGCGGACGGAGAAGGCGCTTCCCCGCGGTCGGTTACGGTGAAGGGCGAGCCGGGAGGTTGCCGATGTCACGTGCGATTGCCGTCACCTGGGACTACCGCTGCCCGTTCGCCCGCAACGCCCACGAGGCGGTCATCACCGCCCTCCGCGAGGGCGCCGACCTCGACGTGTGGTTCCTGCCGTTCTCCCTCGACCAGGTCCACGTCGAGGAGGGCGAGACACCGGTCTGGGAGCGACCGCCCGAAGACCGGGGCACGGGCGTGCTGTCGCTCCAGTGGGGCCTGGCCGTGCGCGACTCGTTCGCCGAGCGCTTCTTCGACTTCCACCTCGCCACGTTCGCGGCCCGCTTCGACGAGGGTCGCAAGATCGGCAAGGAGTCGGTGCTGCGCGAGATCGCCGGAGAAGTCGGTCTCGACGTCGACGCTGTCGCCGAGGAGGTCGCGGGCGGCCACCCGTTGAAGACGCTCGTCAAGGAGCACACCGAAGCCGTCGACCGCTGGTCGGTCTTCGGCGTCCCCACCTTCATCGAGGGCGACGAGGCGGCGTTCGTCCGGTTCATGGACCGGAACCGGGCCGACGACCTCCAGCGCGCCCTCGACCTGATCGGATGGTCCCGGCTCAACGAGTTCAAGCGCACGACGATCCCGCGCTAGGTGGCACCCGAGCCCCGGGGAGTGGCGAATGACCGAACGCATGAACGACGCCGAAGCGATCATGTGGGCGGTCGAGAAGGACCCGGCGCTGCGCTCCGACTTCACCAACGTCACCGTGCTCGACGGGCGGCCCGACGAGGCCCGCCTCCGGGCGAAGATCGACGCCGCCCTCGACGAGATCCCGCGCCTGCGCCAGCGCGTCGTGTCGCCGCCGCTGCGGATCGCGCCCCCGGAGTGGCGCGACGACCCGACGCTCGATCTCGGGTACCACCTGCGCAAGGTCGCCCTGCCCGAGCCCGGCGGGATGCGGGAGCTGCTCGACGTCGCGGCCGCGTTCTCCGCCGCGCCGCTCGACCGGTCGCGGCCCCTCTGGGAGTTCACGCTGGTGGAGGGACTCGACGGCGGCCGCACCGCCCTGCTCCAGAAGGTCCACCATGCCGTCACCGACGGTGTGGGCGGCCTGCGCCTCTCGCTGAGCCTGGTCGACTTCGAGCCCGATGCTCCCGCGCCCACGTCGGCCAGCCGGCCGCCCGCCCCTCGCACGACGCCGCTGGGTGTGCTCGGCGACGCGCTGCGCTACGGCGTGGCGCTCCAGGCGCGCCGAGCACGCGACGGGATCGGCGCCGCCGCCCATCTCGTCGCGCACCCGAGCGGCGTGAGCCGCGACCTCGCGGGGGCGGCGGGGCTCGCGGGGTCCGTCCGGCGCCAGGTGCTCGTGACCGAACCCGCCCGATCCGCTCTCCTCCGGCGCCGCTCGCTCGGGCGCCGGTTCGACGTCCTCCAGGTTCCGCTCGATCCCGTGAAGCGGGCCGCGCACGCACTCGGGGGCACCGTGAACGACCTCTTCGTGGCGGCGGTCGCCGGCGCGCTGGGGAGCTACCACGACCGGATGGGCGAACCGTGCGACGAGCTCCGAATGGCAATGGCCGTCAGCCTCCGGGGAGGCGCGGCCGACGACGACGGGAGCAACGCGTTCGCGCCCAGCCGCGTGCTCGTGCCGGTGGGGCCCAAGGACCCGGCGCGGCGCTTCGCGCGCGTTCGTGAGCGCCTCGGTGAGGTTCGCCACGAGCCTGCGCTCGCGGCCGCCGGATCCCTCGCCGGCCTGCTCGCCCCGCTCCCCACGTCGGTGCTCGTCGCGCTGATGCGCAGCCAGGCCCGCACGATCGACTTCGCCACGTCGAACCTGCGCGGGAGCCCGGTCGATCTCTACGTGGGCGGAGCCCGCATCGCCGCCAGCTTTCCGATGGGACCACGTACGGGGTGCGCGCTGAACGTCACGCTGCTGAGCTACCAGGGGTCGCTCGACCTCGGCCTCAACCTCGACCCTGCCGCCATCACCGACCCCGCCGCGCTCCTCGAGTGCCTCGAGGAGTCGTTCGCCGACCTCATCGGCGTCGCGACGACCTGACCCCCCCTGTTTGTGCGCGAAGCCCGTGCAGAGCCGGGGCTCGTGCACAAACAAGATCAGGGCGCCAGCTTCCCCACGGGTGGGAGCTCGGCGAAGGCGTCCGCCCATTCGTCGTACAGCGGGTCGCGCCAGGTGCGGTGCTGGCAGGCACTGGCGGCGTCGGCGATGTAGAGGTGGAGCGTCGGGGCCTCCTCGGCGAGCTCGATGAGCTCACGTGAGCGCTCGTGGGCGAGCGCGTCCTCGAGGAGCTCGAGGAACGCGATCACCGCCACGACGCGGCTCCGGCAGCTGAAGCACGCCGACACGGTGGCTCGCTCCAGCGCCCCGGTGAGCTCCAGCAGCAGCGTGGCCTCGAACTCGTCGAGCACCACCCGCTCGCCGTCCTCGTCGGCCACCACCAGGCCGGCACCGGGCAGGCCGGCGCCGGGCAGCCGGTTGCCGGGGCCGGAGGGGGAAGTGGCCACGGCCGAAACCTAGTGCCGGCCGCCGGGCGTCGCGACATCCCGGGGCCAGGGTTTAGGGTTCCCGCCCGTGCGGGCGGTGACGGTGGTCGACGGCCGGCTGGAGTGGAGGGAACACCCCGATCCCGAGCCGGGTCGGGGCGAGCTCCTGGTGTCCGTGCGGGCGGCGGGGCTCAACGGCGCCGACATGCTCCAGCGGCGAGGGCTCTACGCCGCCCCTCCGGGCAGCCCTGCCGACATCCCCGGTCTGGAGCTCGCCGGCGAGGTCGTGGGCACCGGACCCGACGTCCGCGGCTTCGCCGTCGGCGACCGGGTGATGGCGGTGGTCGGTGGCGGTGGCCAGGCGGAGCTCGCGGTCGTCCACGAGCGCACCGCCCTGGCGGTCCCCGCCGATCTCCCGTGGGCCCAGGCGGGCGGGTTCCCCGAGGTGTTCACGACCGCCCACGACGCCCTCTTCACCCAATGCGGGCTCCAGGCGGGCGAGCGCGTGGTGATCCACGGCGCCGCCGGCGGCGTCGGCATCGCCGGCGTGCAGATCGCCGGTCGGGCCGGCGCCCGCGTCACCGCGTCGGTGCGCAACGCCGATCTGCGCGACGCCGTCGCCGCCATCGGCTCGGGCTCGGGTACGTGCACGGTGGTCGCCCCCGACGAGTTCGGTGCGCACGGGCCGTTCGACGTCGTCCTCGAGCTCGTGGGGGCACCGAACTTCGCCGCCGACCTGGACGCGCTCGCCACCGGGGGCCGCATCGCCGTGATCGGTGTCGGCGCGGGGGCGACGACCGAGCTCGACCTGCTGACGCTCATGGGCAAGCGTGCCCGCATCCACGGGTCGACCCTGCGGGCCCGGCCCCTGGAGCAGAAGGCCGACGCCGCCCGGCGCGTGGAGGCGCATGTCGTGCCGTTCCTGGCCGCCGGTCTCGTCGAGGTGCCCGTGGCGGCGACCTATCCGCTCTCGGAGGCCGACGCCGCCTACGACCGGTTCGCGGCCGGCGCCAAGCTCGGGAAGGTCGTGCTCGTCGCCGAGGCGTAGGCTGAGGCGGGCGCGGAGCACGAGTCCGCGCAGCGAGGCAGGCCCCAGGTGGCGACGAAGTGGCGCGACGAAGTGGAGACCTCGAAGCACGAGGCGCTCCAGGCGGTGGATCTCTACGACCGTCCGGCCGCGGCCCGGAGCACGGGGAGCTTCTTCCTCCACATGCACCGCGCCTGGCTCGCGCTGCTCCGGGCCCGCTTCGAACGATCCGGCCGCGACGAGGCCCACAAGTGGGATCTCACGCACTGCATCGAGGAGCGCTGGGACCCGTCCGACCCGGTGCGCAAGAACCTCGAGCTCACCATCTCCCTGCACGAGCGCATGCAGCACCGCGACGAGGCTGCCGTGGCGGTCGCTGCCGCCGGCTACGTGCAGGCGATGCTCCTGAACTACGAGGAGGAGCTCACCTCGACGTTCGGGGCCGAGCACAGCGTGGCCGACGATCTCCGCTTCCCGGTGTACGTCGCCACGTTCACACCCGACGGGGTCGACCAGCTCCGCCGCACCCGGGAGTCGCTCCCCACCGAGCTCGCCCAGCTCATCGCGGACTCACGGGCCGATCCGGCCGCGGGTGACCAGCGCTTCGAGTTCCGGCTCCACCTCCTGCCCAAGCAGGGGCCACGGCCGGAGGCCGAGGTCTCGATGACGTTCCTCCGCGAGGAGGAGTTGAACGACGAGCAGCGCGATGCGCTCGCCGGCATCGACACCGGCACGGTGATCGTGCGCGAGCGGCACCGGCCGGTGTCGAACGTCGACAAGATGAAGCCCGGTGAGGCCGCCCGCAAGATCGAGCGGAGCATCCCGTTCCGGTTCAGTCTCTACTACCACTTCATCCTGGCGTGGAAGCGCCTCAACGTCCGGCCCGACGGCGGGGCGCGCTTCCCCGAGCGAACCGACGAGCGCTACTGCGTCTACGACGCCGCACACCACGACTACCTGTACACGGACGCATTCGTCGACCTCGTCGTCGAGCGGATCTCGACCGCCGCGGGCTTCGAGGAGTTCTTCGGCTTCCCGCCCCAGCCGAAGGCCGGCGACCCGGCGGCTGCTACCCGATCCTGATCACCACCTGCGACGTCGCTTCCGCCGGAAGCGTCGTGGTGGTGGTGCTCGAGGTCGTCGTGTCCGGCGCGCTCGTGGTGGTGGTCGGCACGGTCGCGGGTGCCTCCGACGGGAGCGGCACCGGGTAGGTGGACGCGTCGACCGTGAAGGGACGCTCCGAGTCGAGGCCGATCACCCACTGGATGACACCCTCCGGCCCCTGGACGATCCGGGCCTCCTGGAGATGGTTCATCCCCGACGGAGTGATCGACTCGCGGCCGAGGTCGAAGGTGCTCCTGCCCTCCAACTCGCCGTCGACCTCGACGAGCTCGGCGGCGACCGTTTCGAGGAATCGGACCACGAGGAACGCGCCTCCGGTCATGTCGAACTCGTCCGCGCTCGTGTAGTCGACGAACGTCGGCCCGGCCTCGTACGCGATCTCGTACCCGGGCGGCAGCTCGCGGCCGGGCGACCGGAACTCGAAGGCGACCTCGTCGGCACACGCGTCGAGCCGGGTCACCCGAGCATCGAGGAGGTAGGCGACCTCGTCGCCGACAGGGGTGGCGCGCGCGACGGTGGCGCTGCGAGGGAGGCACTCACCCGGCGCGGGCACGGCCGAGGTGGGAGCGGCCGATCCGTCGTCGTCGCCGTCACCGCCACCGCTGCAGGCGGCCAGGACCACCAGGACGGTCGCGGCGACCACCCGTGATCGCGCCCGCATGCGGTGAGAGTACCGAGCAGTACGATCCGCAGGAGATCGGCCCGTGTCCGCTTCGGCGGCGACCTCGGAGGAAGGGGCACGATGACGACGTTCGGCTTGCAGCTCCCCAACTTCCGCTTCACCAGCGTGCCCGACGACGGCATGTTCGAGCACCTGGCCGAGATCGCGGGCGCCGCCGACGAGTCGGGGTTCGAGTCGCTGTGGGTGATGGACCACTTCTGGCAGCTGCCGGCCCTCGGCGGGCCCGACCAGCCGATCCTGGAGGGCTACACCCTCCTCGGCGCCCTCGCCGCTCGCACCGAGCGGGTACGCCTCGGGACCCTCGTCACCGGCGTCACCTATCGGAATCCGGCACTGCTCGCCAAGCTCGTCACCACGCTCGACGTGATCTCTCGGGGGCGCGCCATCCTCGGCATCGGCGCCGCCTGGTACGAGGAGGAGCACGACGGGCTCGGCTTCACGTTCCCGCCGGTCGGCGAGCGCATGGACCGCCTCGCCGAGGCCGTGCAGATCTGCCGCGCCATGTTCACCGACGAGGCGGCCAGCTTCGAGGGCACCCACTACCGCATCGACGGCGCCAAGAACCTCCCTCGCCCGATCCAAGCCGGCGGGCCGCCCATCCTCGTGGGCGGGAGCGGCGAGAAGCGGACGTTGCGGATCGTCGCCCAGTACGCCGACATGTGCAACATCTTCGGCAATCCGACCACCGTCCGGCACCTCCTCGACGTGCTCGAGGGCCACTGTGCCGACGTCGGCCGCGACCCTGCGGAGATCACGACCACCCGTCTCGGCACGCTGCTGCTCGCCGAGAGCGCGGACGAGGCCGATGGCATCCGCGCCGCGGTGCGCGAGTCGAGCGGCCCCGACTTCGACGAGCGCTTCACCGTCGGAACCGAAGACGAGATCGTCGAACAGGTCGCCGCGTTCGTCGACGCCGGGCTCGACGGCCTCATCTTCAATCTCCCGTTCGCCCCTCCCGAGCAGGTGCGGCGAGTCGGCGCCCTCCTCACGGCGCGCTTCGGCCGATGACGACGCTCGCCGAGCGGCTCGGCCATCCGCCCGACGCCAAGCTCCTCTTGGTCAACTGCGACGACCTCGGCTCGACCCGCTCGGCGAATCTCGCGATCTACGACGCCCTGCGCAACGGCGTGGCGACGAGCGCGTCGCTCATGGTTCCCTGCCCGTGGGCCCGGGACGCTGCTGCGCTCTACCGCGGCGAGGACGTCGGCGTGCACCTCACCCTCAACTCCGAATGGGAGGCGTACCGGTGGGGCCCGATCACCCACTCGCCCAGCCTGCTCGACGGCGACGGCGGCTTCCCCCGTACGCTCGAGGACGCCTGGGATCACGCCGACATCGAGGAGGTGCGCAAGGAGTGCCGCGCCCAGGTGGAGCGAGCGATCCTGTGGGGCTTCGACATCAGCCATCTCGACAGCCACATGGGGACGCTGCAGCTCCGTGCCGACTTCTTCGACGTCTATCTCGAGCTCGCGGTCGAGTTCGGCCTCCCGCTGCGAATGGCGGGAGCGTCGGCCGAGCGGGTCGTGGGGTTCCCCTTCCGCCGCCTCGCCGGGGAGGAAGGCGTGGTCTTCCCCGACCACTTCGTGCTGTGCCCGGTCGGTGCGCGCCGTCGTATCGAACGGGTGCTGTTCGAGCTGCGGCCCGGCGTGACCGAGGTGTTCCTCCATCCCGCGCTCGACACCGACGAGCTGCGCGCCGCCTATCCCGACTGGGCCGGGCGAGTGGAGGACCACGCCTTCCTCTGCTCCGATCGCTCCCTGCCCGACCTCATCGACCGAGCAGGCGCCACGCTCGTCGGCTACCGGGAGCTGCGGGAGCTCCAGCGCAGCGCGTGACGCTCACCGCCGCCGGGCTCGCCGAGCTGTGCGCGGCCGCGCTGCCCGCCGAGGGGCTCACCGCCGCCGACGTCGAGACCTGTTGCTTCGGCCCCGACACGACGGTGCTCGGCGACGACCACGCCGCCGCGGTCGTCACGGTCCGCACGTCCGACGAGATCACCGGGGCCTGGCTCCTGCTCGTCGCGGTGCACCCGGAGCACCGGCGACGGGGCCGGGGCCGGGCGCTCGTCGAGGAGGCCGTCACCCATGCCCGCTCGCGCGGCGCGATCGAGCTGCATCTCGGCAACTGCGGGCCCCGGTACGTGTGGCCGGGGGTCGATTACCGCTTCACCGCCGCCCTCGCCCTGTTCGAGTCGTGCGGGTTCGTGCCGTACGGCGCCGAGTGCAACATGGCGATCGCGACCTCGTTCCGGGCGGCGGCTCCCGCGGGAGTGACCGTGGAACGCGAGACGGGCGAGGGCGCGGTCGACCTCGCCCGCCGCCGCTACCCGGGCTGGGTCGACGAGACCGAACGTGCCACGGCCGCCGGCGGGTGCTTCGCCGCCCGCGCCGGCGGCGAGACCCTCGGATTCGCGTGCCACTCCGCCAATCGCGCCGGCTGGATCGGCCCGATGGCGACGGACCCCGACCGCCGCCGAGGCGGAGTCGGGAGCGCGACGCTGGCGGCGGCCTGCGCCGACCTCGGGGCGCGGGGCCACTCCCATGGAGACATCGCCTGGGTGGGCCCGATCGGCTTCTACGCCAAGTGCGGCGCCACCGTCAGCCGCGTCTTCCGCACCGCCCGGCTCACGCTCTGACCCGGGCCATTTCCCGAACCTGCGCGCCGAGCGCGGGCCTGGCGGCGCGCGGAGCGCGCAGGTTCGGAGGGTGCGGGCGGGCCAGCCCTAGTACTCGGTGATGCCCCGGATCTCCTCCTGGAGCGCCTTGTACTCGGGCGAGTTGGTGAGCGGCATGAGCTGCATGAGCTTGCCCATGTTGCCGGTCACCTTCATCCGGCCCTGCATGAAGGCGGCGTTGGCGTCGAGCTCGCCCTGTTGGACCTTCACCGAGTCGTCGTAGGAGAGCGTCATGGTGAAGTCGACGTCGGGCAGCTCACCCAACTTCGACTCGAGCAGCTTCCCGTTCTCGAGCACCCAGTAGTACTTGAGGTCTCCACCATCCGGGGCGTCGGTGAGCACGTACTGCATCTTCGCCGAGGCGCCCGGACGCTCGGGCTGCCCTTCGGCCAGCTTGCGGGCCTCGTCGAGCCACTCCTGGGTCATGTACTTCGGCATCCGCCGAACCTCCCCCTCGATACGCCTTCAGTGCCGCGACCGGATCTTAGGAACCTCGGCGGTCGCCCGCAGGCCGGCGAAGAGGTCGGCCTCGGGCTCGCCCTCCCCGACCCCGATGTCGACGAGGGAGCGCGCCAGGACGTACTCGTCCCACGGGAAGACCTCGCGCACCACGTCGTCGGGCAGCCGCATCCAGAAGCCGTCGGGATCGACCTGGGTTCGGTGCGCGAGCAGCGCCGCCCGGCGATGGTGGAGGTACTCGCCGACGTCGATCATCGTCGTGAAGCGATGGTCGCGGTCGGGGAACCCCCGCTCGAACCACTGCGCGTACGGGCTCTCCTCGCCCCGCCGCTCGAAGGCCTCGTGCAATGCGAGGATGCGGCGGCGCGAGAACCCCGTGTAGTAGAGCTTCGACGGCTGCCAGGGCGCGCCGGCATCGGGGAACCGATCGGGATCGCCGGCGGCGTCGAACGCCGGCAGCGAGATCTCGTGCACCCGGATGTGATCCGGGTGCGGGTAGAACTCCCGGTCCTCGGCGTAGGTGACGACCACCTGCGGTCGCTCCGCCCGGATGACGGCGACGAGGCGTTCGACGGCCTCCTCGAGCGGGGCGTTGGCGAAGTTGTCGGGCCGGGCGTTGTGGTCGGTGTCGGGCATGCCGGAGTCGTGGTAGCCGAGCAGGTGCAGGGCCGAGTAGCCGATGGCGTCGACGCTCGCCTGCAGCTCGGCCATGCGAACCTCGGGCAGGTTGGCGCGGACCTCGGGCGTGTCGGCGGCGGGATTGAGGATGTCGCCGGCCTCGCCCCCCGTGCAGCAGACGAGCACGCCGCGGATCCCCTCGGCGGCGTACATGGCCACCGTCGCCGCTCCCTTGGACGCCTCGTCGTCGGGATGCGCGTGCACGGCCAGGAGACAGAGGGGGTTTCCCGACTGATCGGTGGGGGAACCGGTCATGCCCGCAGACGCTATCCCGTCACCGACGTGCTCCCGCGCGAGTGCCCGAACGGGCACCCCGGTCGACGCGTGCCGCCCTGTGCTGTATCGGGGCGGCGGGGCGGCCGGTCGACGTCAGAACCGCCATCCGGCCGGGGCGCGGGGGTCGGGGATGTAGACGCAATATGTACCCGTGCGGATGGTATGGCTGAGATGCTCGCCGAGCTGGGGATCGTGCTCACCGATCCGGGCCATTGCCTGGCGGACCGCGCGTGTCACACCGGCTCGAGCGCGCTCGGATGCGGATGCGGCTCGTCGATCGCGACCGCTCAAGCCAACCGCGCGCGAGAGCTCTCGGACGAGAAAGTCGCGTTCGGCGTCAGCCTGAGCGGCCCGCTCGGCGTCACCGGTGGCGCGCGCTTGCTCCATGTCGTCCTCGATCTCGGCGAGGCGGCGGCGGTAGGCCTCCTTGGCTCGCCCGTCGAGCATCTCGCCCGCGTCGCCGAATACCGCGTGCGGCGCTGCGGCCGCTTGGCTGCTGTCGACACGCGCGACGCGGCCGGCCTCGGCGGCGACGAGGTCGAGCACGTGATACTCCCGGCCGGGCTCGGCGAGGAGCCGGGCGAGGTACCGCATGCCCTTGAGGTCGCGCACGCGGATGGTGTGCCCCTCGAACACCACCGACCAGTACTCGCCCTCGCGCCGAAAGACGTTGAGGGTCCCAGCCGGTTGGTCGTGGAGTGCATCGCGCTGCGCACCGTGTGCTGACGGGTCCGCCGTCGGTGGAGCTTCGATCGCTTCGAGGATCGTGCGGGCCGCTTCGCGCTCCAGGACGGCAAGATGCTCGCTGCCACCGGCGAGGTAGGCGTCGGCGAGGCCGATGCGTGCGAGCGCCGCCTCGTAGGGGGCGCCGACTTCGTTCCAGAGTCGCACGGCTTCGGAGAAGGACTGTTCCGCTCCCGCCACATCACGCAGGGCGAGCCGCACTCTTCCGTCCGCGAGAGCAGCGCCGGCGACCAAAGCCTTGCTCTGGCACCTGGCGGCTACGAGCTCCAGCTCGTCGGCCGCCGCTCGGGCCCGGCCGATGTCGCCGGCCGCGATCTCGATCTCCACCTGCGCCTCGAGTAGGGGCGCGCGTTGCAGGTCGGTGTTCGGGGGTCGCTCCTTCGACGGTACCCGCAAGGGGCGCTCGAGGGCGTCTCGTATGGAAGCGGCCGCGGTGGCCGTGTCTCCCTGGGCGAGACGCACCAGCGCGAGGCTCGGTTGGGGATCCCACCCGGCGCGATGAGCGGCCAGCACGGCTTCTTCGGCACCCGCGATGTCCCGCTTGTGAAGTCGGATCCGTGCGAGCTCGTTCAGCGGCCACCCGAGCTCGCGTCGCAGGTAAGGGCGTAATTCCTCACACGCCACGAGTGCCTGGTTCTCCGCCTCGTTGCACGACCCGCGTAGCCGGAGGATCTCGGCCCGGTGGACCCGGCACCGCCCGTGGAGGCTCCCGATGGCGTTCGTCTCGCACCACCGCTCCATCGCGCCGGTCCACTCCTCGGCCACGTCGTACTGGGCGAGGCCCTGCAGCGCGCACACGAGCTCGCAGTAGACGACTCCGGTCGAGAGCGGATCCAAGTTCCCGGAGACCGCCGCGACCCCGGCTTCGTCGAGCAGCGCCAGACCTTGCTGGACATCGCCGCCCAGGATCAGCAGCCGGGCTTCCGCGACCTGTCCGATGGCACAGGCCGCCGGGTCGCATTTCGAACCGACCTCGACGGCTCGGCGGGCCCACCGCCGACTACCGGATGTGTCGCCGGTCAGCATTCGCTCGTAGGTGCGGACGACCGCACACCACGCATGCGCCGGCGTCTCGCCTTGACCTTCGAGAAGCCGCTCCGCGCGCGCCAGCCAGCCGCGTACCGGCGCCATGAGCGCGGTGTCGAAGAGAAGGTGCATCGCGACGCGAACGGCCGCGCCTGCTGCCGCGACCTGGTCACCGGCCTGCACGGAGGCAGCGTGGGCGCGCTCCCATGCCTCGATGGTCGCGTCGAGACGGCCGGCCGCGTATGCGACTTCGGCAAACATCGGGAGATCACCTGGATCCAGGAGGCCGGTCGCGTCCGCCTCCGTGAGGGAGTCGAATGCGTCCTGCCAGTCCCCGCGGGCTACGGCCGCACGTGCGTGCTCGACGAGGCCGAGACCAGCGCCGTCGCTCATCGCACGCCTCCCGATCCGTGGCCGATCGGAGTCCGGTTTCGACCGGCGCCGAACGTAACCGTGAGAGTTACCGCCGTAACAGTCTTGCTCACGCATCTCGAGAGAGGGGCCCACCACTCCCCGGAGCCACGAGACCGTCCGGTGGCCGCGGGCTCATGGAGAGCGCACGGCCGCTTCGATGGAGGCACCGATGTCCGCGAGCATCAAGCACGTCCCACGATCGGGAACCGTCCGTACGAACGGGCAGGAGCTGTTCTACGAGATCCACGGAGAGGGTCCGCCTTTGGTCCTGGTGATGGGCATCGGATACGACTCGTCGCTGTGGACCCTGCAACAAGTCCCCGTCCTCTCCACCCGGTTCCGGGTCGTCCTCCTCGACAACCGCGATGCCGGTCGCAGCTCCCGAGCCAAACGGCCGTACACCGTCGCGGACATGGCCGACGACGTAGCCGGCCTGCTCGACGTGCTCGATATCCACCACACGCATCTGCTGGGCCTGTCGATGGGATGCATGATCGGGATGGAGTTCGCGCTACGGCATGCACACCGACTCGATCGGCTCGTGCTCGCAGGCCCGGGTGCGGCACCCGCTCGGAGCGCCATCGACCCGATCTCCATCTGGAACTGGGTGAAGGGGAACGACCCCAGCGGAGAGGTGTTCGGCGCTCAGCAGTTCACCTGGCTGTTCTCCTCGGCCTTCCTCCGCAACCAGCAGGCGGTGCAGGACACGATCGCATTGCTCGCGAGCAATCCCAACCCGGTCGAGCCGGAGGCCTACGAACGTCAGGCTCAGGCCTACCTGCAGTTCGACGCCCTCGACCGACTCGGCGGCATCGAGGCTCCCACCATGGTGATCGTCGGTGAGCAGGACCTGCTGACACCGCCCTGGGTTGCGCGCGAGGTGGCCGGCGGGATCCGCGGAGCCCGGTTCGAGATCGTCACCGGCGACGGCTCATCGCACGTGGTGCCGCTGGAGCGCCCACACGACTTCAACCAGCTGGTGATGAACTTCCTGACGGAGTGACCGGCCCGCGCGCCGGGCGACACTGGCCGGTCCGATCAGGCCATCACGCCGGGACCCGCCTGGGACTCGTCGGGCTCCGCAACGCTCTCGAGCAGCCACACCTCCACCCGGCCGATATCGCGGATGCGGCGGCTGCGCAGGCGGTCGAAGCGGAAGGTGGGGTCGTCCTGCAACGCGTCGTGGACCTCGCTCGAGGCCAGTACCGACCCCGGGCGCGCCAACTCCACGATGCGGCTGGCGAGGTTGACGACCGGGCCGTAGTAGTCGCCCTCCTGGGCGACGACGGGGCCGCAGGCGAGCCCGGCCCGGGCGTCGGGCAGCACCTCGTCGCCGGCCGAGCGCTCGGTGAGGCGCAACGCGATCCGTGCCGCGGCCGCGGCATCCTCGCTCACGAACATCACCTCGTCGCCGATCGTCTTCACGAGCCGGGCGCCGTGCTCCGCCACCGTGTCGTAGGCGAGCGCCTCGAACCGGCCTACGAGCTCGGCGAGCTCCTCCTCCTCGAGCTCCTGGCTCAGCGCGGTGTACCCCACGAGATCCACGAACCCCACGGTGAGGAACACGGTGCCGGCCTCGTCGGGCTCACCGCCGGCGTACTTCCGCCACAGTGCCGTCCGCAACTGGAGACGGAGCGCGTAATCGAGCAGGCTCGAGATGCGCTCCCAGTCGAGCGACTGGGGAACGAGCTCGGCGAGCTCCTCGTCGGTGAGACCGCGGGCCCGGCCTTCGCGAAGCGCGTTGATGACCACGTCGGTGTGGACCTCGGCGATGCGCGCCAGGGCTCCGCCGATGACCCGTACCTGCTGCACGAGGCCCTCGATGGTGCGCTCGCGGGTGAAGAGACCCCCGCTGAACCACTCGCGGAGTATGACGAGCACCTCGACGTCTTCGTCGGAGAAGCGCCGTGCATCCACCGGTGGGTCCGGGAAGCCGAGTGCACGCCAGACCCGCAGCGCGGCGTCCAGGTCGACACCCGCGCGAGCGGATGCCTCCGCGAACGTGTAGCGCGCCCGCCCGGGCATGAGCTCCCGGTCGAACGCGAGCAGGGCGAGGCGACCCTCGCGCTCCGCCCGCTCGATCTCCTCGTGCGAAGCTCCCCTGCGGCGCAGGAACGCCCGCAGCCGCCGGTTCACGAGCCCCGGTTCATGCGCACGGCCGCCGGGGTCAACCCGATCGGGCGACGTCCTTCCACGCGATGTCACGCGATACGTCGGGCTCCTTCGGCAGCCCCAGCACCCGCTCTCCGAGGATGTTGCGCATGATGTCGGACGTCCCGCCCTCGATGGTGTTCGCCTGGGCGCGCAGGAAGCCGTGGGCGATGACCGCGGGCCCGCTCCCGGCCGGGCCGCCGACCGCGCCCGGCTGCGCGGAACGGCCGCGCGCCAACCCTTCGCCCTCCCATGCGCCCGCCCACGCTCCCTGGAGGTCGACGGCGAGCTTCTGGAGACGCTGGTTGAACTCGGCCTGCATGAGCTTGGTGATCGATCCCTCCGGACCGGCCTCGGCGCCGCTCTTGCGCTTGTCGGCGGCCCGCTGGTTGTTGAGCCGGATCAGGCGGCTCTCGATGTAGGCCTGCGCCAGCCGCTGGCGGGCCACCGGATCGGTGGTGCCCCGGTGGCGGTCGATGAGGTCGCGCACCGGGCTGCCGCCGACGGCGTCGCCGCCGACCGATCCGGCACCCGAGAGCGACACCCGCTCGTTCATCAGGGTGGTGATGCCGACTCGCCACCCGTCGCCCTCGGGCCCGAGCCGCATCGAGTCGGGGATGCGCACCTCGTCGAAGAAGACCTCGTTGAACTCGGCCTCGCCGGTGATCTGCACGAGCGGTCGCACGGTCACGCCCGGCGCCTGCATGTCGACCACGAAGTAGGTGAGGCCGCGGTGCTTGGGAACGTCGGGGTCGGTGCGAGCGAGCAGCATCCCCCACTTCGCCAGGTGCGCGAGCGTGGTCCACACCTTCTGACCGGAGACGACCCATTCGTCACCGTCGCGCACCGCCCGCGTCGCCAAGCCGGCCACGTCGGAGCCCGCGCCGGGTTCGCTGAAGAGCTGGCACCAGATCTCCTGGTTCGTTGCCAGCGGCCGCAGCAGGCGGTGCTTCTGCTCCTCGGTGCCCCAGGCCAGCACGGTGGGGCCGCCCATCCCGAGCCCGATGATGTTGAACGGGCGGGGGACGCGGTAGTGCGCGAGCACGTCGTTGACCGCCTTGGCTTGCCCCGGGCTCAGCGAGAGGCCGGCGCCGTACTCCGCCGGCCACGTCGGGGTGGCGTAGCCGGCCTCACCGAGGTGCACGCACCACTCGGAATAGTCGAGCTGCTTGCGCAGCGCCGTCAGCCGGGCGGTGTCGCCGGCGTCGACGGCCTCCATCCAGCCTGCAGGCAGGTGGTCGCGCAGCCACTCGAGGGTCTGGGCGCGCAGCTTGTCGGTGGTGAGCTCTGAAGTGACGGTCATGGCACCCGATGGTACCGATCTCTTGACTGGGTGGTCAGGTTCGCGCCGGCGCGCTCACTACCCTGGTCATCTCCATGCCGCCCGATCGTGACACCGCGCGCGCCCTCCGCCGGCGTTCCCGCATCGGCACCGTCCTGGCGCGGGTCGCCATCGTCCCGCTGGCACTGGCGCTGCTCTTCATCGCGCCCGCCGTGGTGGAGCGCGTCGCCTTCCGTGGGCAGGTGCTCCCGGGCGTCGACGTCGGCCCGACGAGCGTGGGGGGCGACAGCGAGACCGACGCCCTCGCCGCGGTCGAGGAGCTGGCCACCCGCCTCGAGACCACTCCCGTGACCGCGACCGGCGAGGGCCTCGAGCTGACGTTCGAACCCGCAGAGATCAGCTACGACGTCGACGCCGCCGCCACCGTGCGCGCCGCCCGCCGGGCGGGGCGCCCCGGGAACCCGATGGCGGCCGCGGCCGGCACCCTCCTGCGCCGGGTCCGCCCCGACGAGGTCGACCTGGTCGTCTCGTGGGACGCGGCCCAGCTGGGAGCAGTGCTCGACGGCTGGTCGGAGCAGCTCGCCGCCGGCCTCGTGAACGGCGACCTCGAGTTCCAGGGCGCAACCGTCGTCGCGGTCCCGCCGCAGTCGGGCTACGGGCTGCGCCGGGCCGAGGCCCAGGAGCGAGTCGAGGCGCGGTTGCGCACGGGCGATGACCAGCCGATCGAGCTTCCCGTCGGCGAGGCCGACCCGCCGGTCGACGCCGCCGCGGTGGAACGGGCCGCCGAACGCGCCCGTCGCATCCTCTCGGCGCCGTTCACCGTGACCGTCGACGCGAACCCGGTGACCATCGCGCCCGAGCAGGTGGGGGCGGCGATGACCGCATCGCCGGCCGGAGCCGAGCTCGAGCTCGGCGTCGACGTCGCCATCCTCCGTGAGCAGCTGGCACCCGCGATCGCGCCGTTCGAGGCCGCGCCCACCGATGCGACGTGGTTCGTCGACGGCGTGAACGCCAGCGTGTTCCCGTCGACGCCGGGGCGGGCGGTCGACCTCCAGCCGGTCGCCGACGGCATTCTCGCGGAGCAACGGTCGATCGCGACCACCACGGTCGAGATGCCGGCTGCGTTCACCACGGAAGCGGCGCAGGCGCTCAACATCACCGAGAAGGTCTCGGAGTTCACCACGAACCACGCGTCCGGCCAAGCGCGCGTGCAGAACATCCACCGAGCCGCCGACATCGTCGACGGCACGCTGGTGCTCCCGGGTGGGACGTTCTCGCTGAACGACACGCTCGGGCCGCGCGACTGCGCGCTCGGATGGGTTGCGGCGGGAGCGTTCTCCACCCAGGACGGGTTCTACGAGGAGTGCGGCGGCGGGGTGAGCCAGTTCTCGACGACGCTGTTCAACGCCACCTTCTTCGGCGGCTATCGCGACGTCGCGCATACGCCGCACACGATCTACATCTCCCGCTATCCCCTGGGTCGCGAGGCGACGTTGAACTACGGATCGATCGACAACCGGTTCCAGAACGACTCGAGTTCCGGCGTTCTCATCAAGACCAGCTACACCGATACCTCCATCACGGTCGCGTTCTACGGGAACCGGGAGGGGCGGATGGTGACCGCCGAGGGCCCGAACGTGCTCGAGACGATCCCGATCGAGACCGTCTACGAAGACACCCCGTCGCTGCCGGCCGGAGTCGAGATGCAGGCCGAGGGCGAGGGGGGTTTCACCGGCTACAAGGTGGAGAACTTCCGCGTGATCCAACGTCCCGGCCAGGCGCCGGTCCGGGAGCGC
>DASUUL010000384.1:0-2418 GCA_036374115.1 Acidimicrobiia bacterium
CTGGGGCTCGCTCGGCACCGGCGGCGCCGCCGGTCTGCCGATCGAGCAGCTGCGCGGTCCGGGGCGGGCGATCCTCCACGGTGAGCAGGCGTTCGAGTACCACCGCTGGCCCAAGGTCGGCGACGTGCTCGAGGGCACGACCGTGATCACCGACGTCTACGAGAAGGAACGCTCGAACGGCGGGAAGCTCGAGTTCTACGTGACCGAGACCGAGTGGAAGCTCGCCGACACGGGCGAGCGCGCGGTCACGTCGATCTTCACGCTCGTCGTCAACGTGCGCCCGCCGAAGGAGTAGGCGCGGGCGTCACGCGGTCTCGGCGAGGAAGCTGCGTACCAGCCCGACGGTCGACTCGGGATTGTCGCCGGCGGCGTGGTGCCCGGCGCTGCCGACGGTGGCGAGGCGAGCGTCGGGGATGAGCGCGGCCACCTCCTCGGCGCCCTCGTCGGAGAGGACGTCGCTGGCGGAACCGCGGAGCACGAGCACGGGGCAGGGCAGCGTCGTCACCTCCTCGTCGAGCCCGGCCAGCAACTCGCGCCAGCCGCCCTGTGGCGTGCCCGCGCGCAGGCGCCGCCCGTACGCGTGCTTCCACTCCCAGCGACCGTCGGCCCGCTGGCGCAGGTTCCGGCGGAGGTTCTCGGGCCGAACCTGCTTGCGCTGCGGCAGGTAGCCGGCGACTTCGCCCGCGGCCTCCTCGAGCGAGGCGAACGACTCGTGGCGGGTCATGAACTCGATGATGCGGTTCACACCCGCGTCCTCGAGGCGGTGGCCGATGTCGATGAGCGCGATGGCGCTGGCGATCTCGGGCCGCGCGGCGGCGAGCGTCAGGCTCACGATGCCGCCGAGTGACGCGCCCACGAACGCCGCCTGCTCGTAACCGAACTCGTGGAGGAACGGCGGGATGCTGGCGGCGAGCGTCTGGCGGCTCATGTCGTCGATCGGGTCGGAGTCGCCGTGCCACGGGAGGTCGGGGGCGAGGACGTGGTAGCGGTCGCGCAGCGCGGCGCCGAGCTCTTCCCACATGTAGGCGGTCTGCCCGCCGCCGTGCAGGCACAGCACGGGCGGCGCCGTGCTCGCGCCCCACTCGAGGTAGTGGACCTGGCGCTCGTCGACGAGGACGAAGCCGCTGCGACCGTCGCGGGGGACGTCGTGGCGGGGCGGGCCCTCCTCCTCCAGCTCGGCGCCGGCGGTGCTCATGCGCGCAGTCTGACACCCACGTCAGCTCCGTGCGATCATGCCGCCGTGGACCCGCTCCGCTCCTTGACGTTCGCCGACGTCCTGCGTGAGCATCGCCGCAGCCGGCCGCACTACACGGCCGCCGTCGACGGCGACGTCCGCCTCACGTACCCGGAGCTCGACCGGCGGGTGAACCGCCTCGCGCACGCGTTGCGCGCCGCCGGGGCCGCCGAGGGTGATCGGGTGCTGTGGCTCGGCCAGAACTCGTTCCGTGTGCTCGAGACGCTGCTGGCGGCGGCGAAGGTCGGCGCCATGTTCAGTCCCGTGAACTGGCGCCAGAGCGCGGAGGAGATGGCGTTCGTCATCGACGACATCGACGCCCGCGTGGTGCTCTGGCAGGAGGAGGAGATCGGCGACACCGTGCGGTCGGCTCGCGCCGCCAGCGCGTCGAACGCGCGCTGGCTGCGCCACGACGCCGCCCCCGACGACGCCGATTCGTACGAGGCGTTCCTGGCGACCGGTTCGGAGGACGATCCCGATCTCGACGTCGATCCGGTAGCGCCGTTGCTGATCATCTACACCGCGGCGTTCGCCGGGCGTCCCAACGGCGCCATGCTGAGTCACACCGCCCTCGTGTCCCAGGGCCTGGTGATGGGACGCCTCGCCGAGGTCGACGCCGGCTACGTGTACCTGAACAGCGGTCCGCTGTTCCACATCGGGACGTTCATGACGACCCTGGCGACCTTCGTGGCCGCGGGAACGAACGTCTTCACCCGCCGGGTCGACGCCGAGGAGTTGTGCCGGTTGATCGAGACCGAACGCTGCACGGGCGCGTTCCTCGTGGGACCGACCTTCCGTCAGATCGTCGAGGCGAGCCGCGACCGTCGCTACGACCTCACGAGCCTGCGTGCCTCGCCGGGCGGTCCGGAGTGGAACGCGATGACGTCGCGAGATACCAGCCCCTGGGCCCGCAACCCCGGCGGGTACGGGCAGAGCGAGGCGGTGGGGATGTTGACCTTCAACGCACTCGCCCCCGTCGACGCCGTCGGCAGTCACGGACGCCCCTCGCCGCTGGTGCAGCTCCGTGTCGTCGCCGAGGACGGGGCCGATCTCCCCGATGGTGAGACCGGGGAGATCGTCGTGCGGGGCCCGACGGTCATGAACGGCTACTGGAACCGCCCGGAGGAGAACGAGCGCCGCCGTCGAGACGGCTGGCACCACACGAACGACCTCGGCCGGCGTGA
>DASUUL010000385.1:0-3573 GCA_036374115.1 Acidimicrobiia bacterium
TCGTCGCGGTGCGGTCGGCGTACGCGCGCAGATGTTGGACCTGGGCGCGAACACCGACGACGGCCGTCGCGAACCGAGGGGCGCGCCGCCGTTGTCGGTGGCGCCCAGGCCGGCGAAGTTGTTGGCGCCGGGCGGCACCGATCCCGGGAACCCGAACCATCCCGTCTCGAGCACGGCCTGCGCGAACGCGACGTCGCCGCGCACTCCTTCACGCTCGCCCTCGGTGACGAAGGCGGAGGCCAGCGCCTCGGGCGAGACGGTGGCGCGGTATGCCACCTGCGTCGTAGCCCGGTACCACGCCGCGATCTTCGCCGCCGGCACCTCGCTCGTGCCCATGACCCGAACGGTGCCCGTGGCCGCGGGAGGTGTGGGCGCGACGCACGCGCTCGCGGCCACGGCGACGGCGACGGCGATGAGCGCGGCAGCGGGCAACCGGGAACGACGAAGCATCGGACGCGTCATCGACCGCGAGGCCGCCCGGATTGAGCCCTTTTCGCCGCTACCCCCCACTCAGGCCTCGCTCAGGTCGCGCAGGGCGTCCTCCACACCCCGGTGGAAGGTGGGATACGCGTAGATCATCTGCCGGAGGTGCTCGGTCGGCACGCGCTCGTGCACGGCCAGGGTGAGGAGCCCGAGCACCTCGCCGCCGGCCGGCCCCGCGGACGTCGCGCCCACGAGCACACCCCGATCGGCGTCCTCGACGAGCTTGATGAACCCTTCGTTCCCGACCTTGTGGATCCACCCGCGCGACGACACCGACACCGGCGCCGATCCGACGCGCACCGACAACCCTTCGTCGCGCGCCGCCGACTCGGTCAGGCCGACCGAGCCGATCTCGGGGTCGGTGAACGTCACCCGGGGCAGGGCGTCGTAGTCGGCCGGCTCGGGATGCTCGCCGAGGATGTCGGCGGCAGCGATCCGCCCCTGGTACACCGCCATGTGCGTGAAGGGGCCGACGCCGGTGACGTCGCCGACGGCCCACAGGCGCTCGACGCCCGGGACGCGCAGGTACTCGTCGACGGGCAGCCCGCGCGCGGACTCGTCGAGCCCGACGGTCGCGGCACCGATGGCGGAGAGGTCGGCGCGTCGACCGGTCGCCACCAGCAAGCGCTCGGCGGCGAGCTCGCGGCTCCCACCGGCCTCGCCCGTGAGCACGAGGACGCTGCGATCGTCGTCGGCACGGGCGGCTTCGACCTCGGCGCCGACGTACACGTCGATGCCTTCGCCCCGGAGCACGTCGGCGATCATCTCGCTCGACTCCGGCTCCTCGGGTGTCAGCAGTCGCGGCGCCGCCTCGACGATCGTGACGCGCACTCCGAAGCGGACGAACACCTGCGCGAGCTCGAGGCCGATCGCGCCGCCCCCGAGCACGAGGAGCGACTCTGGAAGCTCCTTCGTCTCGACCGCCTCCCGGTTGGTCCAGTAGTCGACGCCGTCGAGGCCGTCGATCGCGGGAGCCGACGGCTTCGTCCCGGTGGACACGAGCACACCCTTCCGGGCCTCGAAGACGTTCCCGTCGACGGTCACGCGGCCGGGTCCGTCGAGGCGACCGTGCCCGCGGACGAACCGGCCTCCCTTGCTCTCGAAGCGCTCGACCGCGGCGCGGTCGTCCCAGTCGGCGGTGGCCTCGTCGCGGATCCGAGCAGCGACCGGCGCCCAGTCGGGTGCCACGGTGGCTCGACCGGCGAGCTGGTCGACCCGGCGCGCCTCCTGCAACGCGTTGGCGGCGCGGATCATCATCTTCGTCGGGACACAGCCCCAGTACGGGCACGTACCACCGACGAGCCCGGCGTCGACGCCCACCACGTCGACGCCGGCGTCGGCGACCCGCTCGGCGACCCCCTCGCCGCCGACCCCCATGCCGAGCACGACCACGTCGACCTGTTCGCTCACGTCGGGCCTCCCGTCGGGTTGTGGCGCTCGCGTCGGGTTCGTCGTCCCGGTAGCGTGGCCTGTTACAGGGGCACAGGACAATCGCGGTTGGTCGGGCAGCGCCGCGACCGGTGCAGGAGAGGACGAACTGGTGGACGGCACGATGAGCACGCTCACCGCGACGGCCACGGTCGACGACGTGCTCGCGACGCTCGCGAGCGACGGCTACGCGGTCGTCGAAGGCCTCCTCGGCCGTGACGACACGACCCGAGTCCGTGACGAGCTGAGCCGGATCCTGGCCGACGTGCCCACGGGGCGCAACGCCTTCGAGGGGTACCGCACCAAGCGCATCTACGCGATCTTCGCCAAGACGCGCGCCCTCGACAGCGCCGCGACCCATCCACTCGTGCTCGGCGTGCTCGAACGCGTGCTCGGTGAGCACTTCCTGCTGAGTGGACCGACGGGCATCGAGATCGGCCCGGGTGAGGTGGCGCAGATCCTCCACCACGACGACGCCATCTACCCGCTCACCCAGCCGCATCCCGAGCTGGTGACGAACGTGATGTGGGCCCTCGACGACTTCACCGAGGCCAACGGCGCCACCCGCATCGTGCCCGGGAGCCACGCCGGCGCGCTCCGCGACGTCGGCCCGGAGGCGGCGACGGTGGCGGCGGAGATGCCCGCGGGCTCGGCGATGATCTATCTCGGCTCGGTGTGGCACGGCGGCGGCGCGAACCGCACCGATCGGGCGCGCCTGGGTGTTGCGATCGAGTACATCGCGGGCTGGCTCCGTCCCCAGGAAACGCACCTCCTGGCGGTGCCGCCCGACACCGTGCGCACGTTGTCGCCGCGGCTCCAGGAGCTCCTCGGGTACGACGTGTACCCACCGTTCGTCGGCTACGTCGACGGCCGCCATCCCCGCCGCGTGCTCGACTCCTAGTACGGGGAACCACCCGCGCGACCCCCGGTTCTGCTATCCCGGTATCCGGGGGGAACCACGATGGTCCAGATCCTCGGGTACACGTTCGGCCGCCTAACGGCGGAGACGTTGCCGCCGGGCCGCCGGGTCGAGCTCGCGGGACGCGGCACGACCTTCGTCTACGACCAACCGGGGCCCCCGGGTGCACCCACGCTCGTGTTGCTCCATGGCCTCGGCGCCACCGGTGCGCTCAACTGGTTCCCGTCGTTCGGACCGCTCTCCCAGCGGTTCCGGGTCGTCGCCGTCGACCTGCGAGGTCACGGCCGCGGCATTCCTGCCGGCCGTGCGTACCGGCTCGCCGACTGCGCCGACGACATCGCCGCGCTCGCCGATGCGCTCGGCGTGGAGCGGGTCGTGCCGGTCGGCTATTCGCTCGGTGGGCCGATCGCGCAGCTCCTCTGGCATCGCCACCGTGACCGGGTCGACGGGATGGTGCTGTGCGCCACCAGTCGGAACTTCAGCGGGACGATCGTGGAGCGGTGCTTCTACCAGGGCCTCGGCGGCGCCGCCCTCGCGCTGCGTCTCGCCGGCAGTTTCCCCCCGTTCCGGGGAGCGCCGGCGGGCGACCACGTGATGGAGGAGCAGGATCTCGAGGGCATGCGGCTCCCGCTGTGGGCATTCGACGAGCTCCGCCGGTGCAACCCGCTGGCCATGCTGGCGGCGGCGCACGCGCTCGGCCGCTTCTCGTCACACGAGTGGATCGGCGAGGTCGACGTGCCCGC
>DASUUL010000386.1:0-5426 GCA_036374115.1 Acidimicrobiia bacterium
CCTCGAGGCGCCCGACCGCGCCGCCTGCGACGACCGCACCGCCGAGGTGCTGGCGCTGGTGCGAGGCGAGTAGAACTCCCCGCGACGAGGAGGACCCATGGCACTGGACGCCAAGCTGCTCGACATCCTGGCGTGCCCCGAAGACAAGGGCCCACTGCTCTACTTCGAGGACGAGAACGCCCTGTACAACCCGCGCCTGCAGCGACGCTACGAGGTGCGCGACGACATCCCGATCATGCTCATCGACGAGGCCGAGACGGTCGACGACGCCGAGCACCAGCGCCTGCTGGCCAAGGCCGAAGCCGAGGGGATCAAGCCGACGTTCGAGCAGTCGTGACCGACACGCTCGGGTTCCTGGAGGCCGTCGGCGGCCTTCCGGAACAGCTCGCCGCCGCCCACGAGGCGGCGGCCGCGATCGACGTCGCCCCGTTGGGCACCGCCGGCGACATCGACAATGTCGTCGTGATGGGCATGGGGGGTTCGGGCATCGCCGGCGACGTGCTCGCCGCCTGCGCGACCCGGCAACTGCGCGTACCGGTGATCGTCCTGAAGCAGTACCGCACTCCCGAGTTCGTCGGCCCGCGCACGCTCGTGTTCGCCCTGTCGTACTCGGGTGACACCGAGGAGACGGTGGCGATGGCGACGGGCGCCGCCGACGCCGGCGCGCGGCTCGTGGCCGTCAGCCGCGGCGGCGCGCTCGCCGAGCTTGCGGCCGCGTGCGGAGGCCTGCACGTTCCCTGCCCGGCCGACATCCCGATGCCACGAGCGGCGCTGGGCGCCCTGGTCGCGCCGCTCTTCGTGGTGCTGTTCCGCCTCAGGATGCTGCCCGACGCCCACGCGTGGCTGGAGAAGGCCCAGGAGCAGCTCTCCGCCCGCCGCGCCAAGTGCGGACCCCAGGTCGAAGGCGTGGCCAACCCGGCGCGCGAGATCGCGCGCCGGATCGGCACGACGATCCCGCTCTTCTACGGCGGGGGTGCGCTGGGGACGGTCGCGGCGATGCGGTGGAAGTTCGACGTCAACGAGAACGCCAAGGCGCCGGCGTTCTGGAGCGCCTACCCGGAGCTCGACCACCACGAGATCTGCGGGTGGGGCCAGCACGGCGACGTCACCCGCCAGCTCTTCACCCTCGTCGAGCTGCGCCACGGCTTCGAGCACCCGCAGCTCGGGCGGCGGTTCGCGGCGACCAGGGAGATCATCGAGGAGACGCTCGTGCAGGTGCTCGAGGTGGAGGCCGGGGGGCAGGGCCCGCTCGCCCAGGTGCTCGACCTCATGTATACGGGCGACTGGGCGAGCTGCTACCTCGCTCTCGACCACGACGTCGACCCGGGCCCGATCGACGCCATCTTCCAGCTGAAGCAGGCGCTCTCCCGATCCGCCTGACTACCATTGGGCCCAGGTCGGGCCGCGAGCGGCTGTCACCCGGTGATCCGGGCCGACTCCCCCAGGAGCACGAGCGTCCCCGAACGGGACGGCGCCGGGTACCCCGGCGCCGAGCGAGTGCGACCAGACAAGGAGGAGTCAGGACATGACCACGACCGCTTCCCAGCCGTCCCGTACCGATACCGACTTCAAGGTCGCCGATCTCTCGCTCGCCGACTTCGGCCGCAAGGAGATCGAGCTCGCCGAGGTCGAGATGCCGGGCCTGATGGCGTTGCGCGAGCGCTACGGCGCCCAGCAGCCGCTGGCCGGCGCCCGGATCACGGGTTCCCTGCACATGACCATCCAGACCGCGGTGCTCATCGAGACACTGGTCGCGCTGGGTGCGCAGGTGCGGTGGGCGTCGTGCAACATCTTCTCGACCCAGGATCACGCGGCCGCGGCCGTCGCCGCCGCCGGCGTCCCCGTGTTCGCGTGGAAGGGCGAGACGCTCGAGGAGTACTGGTGGTGCACCGAGCGGGCCCTCGACTGGCCCGACGGCAACGGCCCCAACATGATCCTCGACGACGGCGGCGACGCCACCCTCCTCGTCCACAAGGGCGTCGAGTACGAGCGCACCGGCGCGGTGCCCGCTCCCGGCACCGCCGACAGCGAGGAGTTCGCGGTCGTGCTGCAGCTCCTCGGTCGTGCCCACGAGCAGGACGACCGGCGCTGGCACCGCATCGCCGAGGGGATCAAGGGCGTCACCGAGGAGACCACCACCGGTGTCCACCGTCTCTACCAGATGCAGGAAGGCGGCACCCTCCTGTTCCCGGCGATCAACGTCAACGACTCGGTGACCAAGTCGAAGTTCGACAATCTCTACGGCTGCCGCCACTCGCTCGTCGACGGCATCTGCCGGGCGACCGACGTGATGCTGGCGGGCAAGGTCGCGGTCGTCTGCGGCTACGGCGACGTCGGCAAGGGGTGCGCGCAGTCCCTGCGGGGTCAGGGCGCGCGCGTGGTCGTCACCGAGATCGACCCGATCTGCGCGCTGCAGGCGGCGATGGAGGGGTACCAGGTCACGACGCTCGACGACGTCGTCGAGACCGCCGACCTGTTCATCACCGCGACCGGCAACTGCAACGTGGTCACGGCCGAGCACATGGGCCGGATGAAGCACAACGCGATCGTCGGCAACATCGGCCACTTCGACAACGAGATCGATATGGCCGGGCTGGCGGCCGTCGACGGCATCGAGCGCGTGAACGTCAAGCCGCAGGTCGACGAGTGGGTGTTCTCCGACGGCCACGCCGTGATCGTGCTCGCCGAGGGCCGCCTGCTGAACCTGGGCTGCGCGACGGGGCATCCGAGCTTCGTGATGTCGAACAGCTTCAGCAACCAGGTCATCGCCCAGATCGAGCTCTACGGCCACACCGACTTCTACGAGAAGAAGGTGTACACGCTGCCCAAGCATCTCGACGAGGAGGTCGCACGCCTCCACCTCGACAAGCTCGGGGTCAAGCTCACGCAGCTGACCGAGGAGCAGGCGTCGTATCTGGGCATTCCCCAGCAGGGCCCGTTCAAGGCCGACTACTACCGCTACTGACCACCTCGGTGTCGCCGCAGGGCACGGTGTGGCGTTCGGCGGGGCCAGAACGTAGAGGTCACACCCGGTCGGTACGGTCGGGGCGTGTTCGTGCAACAGGTCGTCGCCGCGGTGTTCCCCACGCGGTGCCCGGGGTGTGGCGCGCCCGCGAACCCGATCTGCGACCGGTGCGCCGCGAGCCTGCCCCCGGCGCCGAGCGCGGCGCCGCCCCCCGGGGTGGACGCGTGGGTGGCGCCGTTCTCGTACGAGGGCGTCGCCCGCGAGCTCGTCGCCCGGGTCAAGTACCGCCAGGCGCGGGCGGCGCTTCCGTGGCTCGGTGCGGCGGTGGCGCGCGCGGTGGCGGCAACGTGGTCGCCGGTGGCAATGGGCGCCGTCACGTGGACCCCGACGACCGCGTCACGCCGCCGGGCGCGCGGCTTCGACCACGCCGAGCTGCTCGCTCGGGCCGTGGCCCGCGAGCTCGGCCTCGCCGTGGTGCCGACCCTCCGGCGGCGCCCCGGTCCCCACCAGACGGGCCTGGCCTCGGCGGCGCGCCGGCGCGGGCCCCGGTTCGGCGCCCGCGCCGGTCGCCTCCCCGCGCAGGTGCTCGTCGTCGACGACGTCGCCACCACCGGGGCCACGCTGGCGGCGGCGGCCCGGGCCCTGCGCCGTGCCGGTTGCGAGCGTGTCGTGGCCGCCACCGCCGCCCGCACGCCACCGGGGCGGTCCAATTCGCGCATTCCGCGCGAGTTGCACCACGCAGAGTGAGATTTCTCCTCAAGTGCGGGCCGGGCCCGTCCGACACTGACGGTGGGCAGCCGCCGCCGGGCAGCCGCAGCCGGAAGGAGCACCGTGGCCGATCTCCCCATGCCACCGGCCCCGACCATCCTGGCCGCCGCCGAGGCCGTCGGTCGCCACCGTCGCCCCGCGACCCCGGCACGTCGACAGGTGCTGCGCGAGTTCCGCGACCAGGTGGCGAGCGGCACGTACCAGCCTCCCGTCGACGCCGTCTCGGAGGCGCTCGCCGCCTGGCTCCTCTGCGACGGCCTCGCCGATCTCGAGCGCCGGTAGGCGCGGGCCCGCCCGAGGCGGGCGTTTCGTCCGTATACTCGCCCCGTCGCTCGGAGGTGGACCCTCCCGGGGGTTGCGGATGGACATCGTCGTGCGAGGTCGGAACCGGCGGGTATCGGCTCGGCTCCAAGGCGTCGCTCGCGAGAAGCTCTCCAAGATCACGCGATTCACCCACGATGCCGGCCGCGTCGAGGTCGACTTCTCCGAACTGCGCAACCGTCGTGTCAGCGACAACCAGGTGTGCGAGGTCACCGTTCACCTGAAACGCCACTTCGTGAAAGCGCACGCGGCCGCGCGAGAGCCCGAAGCCGCGCTCGACCTCGTGGTCGACAAGGTCGAGCACCAGGTCTCCCGCATCAAGGAGAAGCGGGTGGCGCGCTCGCACCGCCGCGGGCGGAGCCGCCAGAACGGGGTCGGGGTTGCCCCGACGGAACCGGCAAGCGACGACACCCTCCTGCCGCCGGACGACGAGGACGACGAAGGCGACGAACCGCGCATCGTGAAGACGAAGCAGTTCGCAGTCAAGCCCATGGACCCGGAAGAAGCTGCGTTGCAGATGGACCTCCTCGGGCACGACTTCTTCGTCTTCACGAACTCCGAGAACGGGAACGCCGCGGTGCTGTACCGGCGGCGTGACGGCGATCTGGGACTCATCGAGACCACGGGGTGACCACAACAGGCGGCGCCGACGCGCTCGGCAACGGTTCCGGATCGATCCGGGTCGTCATCGTCGACGACCACGCCCTCTTTCGGCGCGGTCTCGACCGCGTGCTCGACGACGAACCCGACATCGAGGTCGTCGGCGAGGCGGCCGACGGCATCGAGGCCGTGAGCCGGGTCCGCGAGCTCACCCCCGACATCGTGATCATGGACGTGCGCATGCCACGGGCCACGGGTATCGAGGCGGCTCGCACGATCCGTGCGGTCGCGCCCGAGACCAAGGTGATCATGCTCACCGTCTCCGACCTCGAGGAAGACCTCTACGAGGCCGTCAAGGCCGGCGTGAACGGCTATCTCCTCAAGGAGGTCGCCATCCCCGAGGTGGCCGACGCGGTGCGAGCCGTGGCCGCGGGGCACAGCTTGGTGTCGCCGTCGATGGCCTCGAAGCTGTTCACCGAGTTCAACGTGCTGGCTCAGCAGGCGGAGCAGCGCCAGCGATCCCTCTCACCCCGCCTCACGGAGCGTGAGCTCGAGGTCCTGAAGCTCGTGGCCCGCGGGCTCAGCAACCGCGACATCGCCGGCGAGCTCTACATCTCCGAGAACACCGTGAAGAACCACATCCGCAACGTGCTGGAGAAGCTCCAGCTCCACTCGCGGATGGAGGCCGTCGTCTACGCCATGCGCGAGAAGCTGCTGGACGTGGACTGAGCCGTGCGCGGCCCCGGCGGGGGTCGGTGCCGCGCTTCAGACA
>DASUUL010000387.1:0-15652 GCA_036374115.1 Acidimicrobiia bacterium
CCATCGACATGGCGACGTCGGCCTGGTCACGCTCCTCATCGGTGCCGGTGACGCGGGGCGTCGCCGCGAACTGGAAGTTCCGGGACCGGCCGTCGCCGAGCATGACCGCCGACGATCCCATGAGGACGTCCATGCCGGCCATCTTGCCCGACAGCATGATGGTGTTCGTCCCGAAGACCTTGATGTGCTGGTCCATCTCACCGAGGTTCGGGTCGACGATGTGGGCGTCGTAGTCGATCGTGTGGTCGGTCATCTCGATCGCGTCCACGTCGACCTCGATCTCGAGGCCGTGCAGGGCGCGGAGGTGCTGGATGTCGCACGAGTTCGTCAGGAGGGTCCACGGCTCGACGCCGTACTCGCGCAGCGCTTCCTTGGGAGCGGGCTTGGAGTACAAGGCGTCCGGGTCGAACCCGAAGAAGTACGGAAGCTCGGTCGGCTCGTCACCGTTGTAGGCCCACACCACGCCGTAGCGCTCCGCCGCCGGGAACACGTAGAGCCGCGCCTCGTCGGGAGGCGGTCCCCCGACCGGGACGTCGACGCAGGCGCCGTCGCCGGCGTACTTCCAGTGGTGGAAGGCGCAGCGGACGCAACCGTCGACGAGCTCTCCCACCGAGAGGTCGGCGCCGAGGTGGCGGCAGTATGCGCTCATCACCGCGGGCCGACCGGCGGGGTCGCGGAAGGCCACCACCCGGCCGCTCAGGAACTCGGCCCCGACGAGCCCGCCGTCGAGCTCCTCGGCGAGGCAGACCGGGTACCAACCGACGTGGTAGCCCTCGGGCCCCTGGGGCTCGAAACCCCGGCCCCGGCGCGACGTCGGCGTCTCGGCGACGGTCATCCTGGTTGCCTCCTCTTCGGCGTGGCGCTCTCCGGGGGTGGCGCTCTCGTCGGGTGGCGCTCGGTGGCCCCCCTGCGATGGCGCACCTCGGGGCTCGCCCCGATGCTTTGCCGGACGATATTGTAAGACGTCTTTGCTCGGAGATGCCAGCGCCCGGCCACCAGACCCCGCCACCACAGAAGGAGCAGCCGTGACCGACGTCGACCTCGCCACCGCCCAGGGCATCGTCCGCAAGGCCGTCGAGGCCGCGCAGGGTCAGGGCCTCCCCGTCGCCGCCGTCGTGGTCGACCGCGGGGGTCACCCGGTCGCGATGGCCCGGATGGACGGCGTGAGCTTCGTGATGAGCGACGCCGCCCGCCGGAAGGCCACGATGGCAGGCGCCATGGGAGCGCCCACGCACGCGGTCGCGGAGATGGCCAAGAGCGACGACCTCATCGCCGCCGCGTTCACCGGCTCCGACCACGTACTCGCGCTCCCCGGCGGCCTGCCGATCATGGGTGACTCCGGGCCCATCGGCGGCATCGGGATCGCCGGCGGGCACTACACCCAGGACCAGGCCATCGCGGAGGCGGCCGCAGGCGGATGAACCGGCCGCGTTCGGGCGCGACGGCCGACCACTCCCTCGGCGACCGCTACGGGGTGGAGGACGGCACGGTGCTCCTCTCGGGGATCCAGGCGCTGGTGCGCATCCTCCTCGACCGCCATCGCGCCGACCGGCGAGCCGGCCTGCGCACGGCGACGTTCGTGTCGGGCTACCAGGGGTCGCCTCTGGGCGGCTACGACCTCGCCCTGCACCGCGAACGGGCCCTCCTCGACGCCCACGACGTGCACTTCACACCCGGAGTGAACGAGGAGCTGGCCGCGACCGCGGTCTGGGGCTCCCAGCAGGAGTCGCTCGGCGCCCTCGCCGGCCGCGACGGCGTGGTCGGCGTCTGGTATGCCAAGGCTCCTGGGGTCGACCGCTGTGGCGACGTCTTCCGCCACGCGAACCTGATGGGCGTCCACCCCCGAGGGGGCGTCGTCGTGCTCGCCGGCGACGATCCGGCGTCCAAGTCGTCGACGATCCCCTCGGCGAGCGAGCTCGCACTCGCGGACGCGCAGCTTCCCGTGCTGTCCCCCGGCAACGTCCAGGAGGTCCTCGACCTCGGCTTCCACGCGATCGCGCTGTCGCGTTTCTCGGGCCTCTGGGTCGGGATGAAGCTCGTCACCGACGTCGCCGACGGCTTCGGCACCGCCGCCGTCGCCACCGACCGCGTCGTACCCGTGTTGCCCGCGGTCGAGGTCGACGGTGCGCCGTGGTCCTACCGGCAGGGTGGCCTCGCCCTCCCGCCGCGGAACCTCGTCGACGAGCGTGACCTCGCCGCGGGGCGGCTGGCCGCGGCGCGCGCCTACGGATCGGCCAACCGCCTGAACGAGGTGACGCACGGCGGCGGTGCGACGCCTCGACTCGGCATCGTCGCCGGCGGCAAGACGTACCACGACGTCGTCCAGGCACTCCACGACCTCGGCATCGACGGGGACGCAGCCGAGCACCTGGGCGTCCGGGTCCTGCGATTGGGCATGCTCTGGCCGCTCGACCGCGACGTGGTCCGCTCCTTCGCCGACGGAGTCGACGAGATCCTCGTCCTCGAGGAGAAGCGGCCGTTCGTCGAGCAGCAGGTGCGCGACCTTCTCTACGACGCCGCGGCGCGACCGCGAGTCGTCGGCAAGCGTGACGAGCGGGGGCTCGCCCTCGTGCCCGCCGACGGCGAGCTGACCGCCGACCGCATCACCCCCGTCCTCGCCGCCCGGCTCGGCGACGCCGCCGTCGCCGTGCGTGAGCGCGTCGCGGTGCTCGCGGACGCCCCCACGTCCCGACCGCGCCCCGCGGTGACTCGCGCCCCGTTCTTCTGCAGCGGGTGCCCGCACAACCGGTCGACCAACGTCCCCGAGGGCTCCGTCGCCGGGGGCGGCATCGGCTGCCACACGATGGCGGCGATGATCGGCCGCAGCGCGGTCGCCATGACCCAGATGGGAGGGGAGGGCGCGGAGTGGATCGGGCGCGCCCCCTTCACCGACCGTCCTCACGTCTTCCAGAATCTCGGCGACGGGACCTTCTTCCATTCGGGGAGCATGGCCGTGCGGGCCTGCGCCGCCGCCGGCGTGAACATCACCTTCAAGCTCCTCTACAACGGGGCGGTGGCCATGACCGGCGGTCAGGATGCCGCCGGCGCCATGCCCGTCCCCGAGCTCACTCGCGCGCTCGAGGCCGAAGGTGTGCGGCGAACGATCGTGTGCGCGGAGGACCCCTCCGCCTATCCCCGGGGCGCTCGTTGGGCGCCGAACGCCACCGTCTGGAATCGCGACCGCCTCGACGAGGCGCAACGCGCGCTCCGCGACGAGCCCGGCGTCACCGTGCTCGTGTACGACCAGGGCTGCGCGGCGGAGAAGCGACGCCATCGCAAGCGCAGTGAGCTCGCGACACCGACGCAGCGGGTCTTCATCAACGAGCGGGTCTGCGAGGGCTGCGGCGATTGCGGGGCCAAGAGCAACTGCCTGTCGGTCCAGTCGTTCGAGACGGAGTTCGGGCGCAAGCGCCGCATCCACCAGTCGTCGTGCAACCTCGACTTCACGTGCCTCGAGGGCGATTGCCCCTCGTTCGTGACCGTGCACGAGACCCGGCGCTCGCGCCGGCGGCGCGACGCACGGCTACGCGAGGCGGCGGGCGGGCAGTCCCGACCCGCTCCGGTCGTCGGCGGCGGCGAGCTCGAGGAGCCCGACCTCCCCCGGGTCGACGGCGCCTACGCGCTCCACCTCACCGGCGTCGGCGGTACGGGCGTGGTCACCATGAGCCAGGTCCTGGCGACGGCCGCCCTCCTCGACGGCTTCCACGTGGCGGGCCTCGACCAGACCGGGTTGAGCCAGAAGGCGGGCCCCGTCGTCTCCCACCTGAAGTTCGCGACGACGCCGGTCGCGGGCTCCAACGCCGTCGGCACCGGGGGCGCGGACGCCTACCTCGCCTTCGACCTGCTGGTCGCGGCCGAGCCGCGCAACCTCGCCGTCGTGGGCACCGGCACCCGGGCGGTCGTCTCGACAAGCGCCGTGCCCACGGGGTCGATGGTCCAGGACGCCGACGCCTCGTTCCCCGCGATCGAGGGGCTCGTTGCGGCGGTCGACGAGCGCACCCTCCGCCCCGCGGTACGGCTCGACGCCCAGCACCTCGCCGAGGAGCTCTTCGGCGACCACATGCTTGCGAACTCGCTGCTCCTCGGCGCGGCCTACCAGGCGGGGGCCCTCCCGGTGTCGGCCGACTCGATCGAGCGGGCGCTCGCGCTCAATGGCGTCGCGGTCGCGCGCAACCAGCAGGCGTTCCGGTGGGGCCGGCGCTCGGTGGTCGAGCCCGAGGCGACGGCTCCGGCGGTGTCGGGGAACGGCTCCGTGGCGGTTCCCGTCTCGCTCGGCCCGACGAACGGGCGCCATCGCGTGCGCCCGCGCGCGCAGGCCACGGCCGATGCGTTGCCCGCCGGCATCCCTCCCGAGCTTCCGCGCGAGACGCGTCGCCTGCTCACCGTGCGCGTCCCCGAGCTCGTCGACTATCAGAGCTCCCGGGTCGCGCGCCGGTACCTCGACACGGTTCTCGCCGTCGCCGCCGCCGAGCACCGGGTGGCGCCCGGCCGCGGCGACCTTTCGGCGTCGGTCGCCCGCAACCTCTTCACGCTCACCGCCTACAAGGACGAGTACGAGGTCGCCCGCCTCTTGCTGCTGCCCGAGTTCGAGGCGTCTCTGCGGGCGACGTTCCCCGACGGCGGCAAGGTCCGATACCGGCTGCACCCGCCGATCCTGCGCGCCCTCGGCATGCGGAGGAAGGTGGCGCTCGGGCGCTGGTTCCGCCCGCTCCTGCGCCTTCTCCGCAGCATGCGCCGCGTCCGTGGCACACCACTCGATCCTTTCGGGCAGGCCCGCGTACGCCGCACCGAGCGCGCGCTCGTGCGCGAGTACCGCGATCTCGTCTCGAGTGCGCTCGAGGGGCTCACGCTGGACAGCTACGAGCACGCGGTGGAGATCGCCGATCTTCCGGAGCTGGTCCGCGGCTACGAGTCGATCAAGCTCACCGCCGCCGAGCGGTTCGCCGAGGAAGCTCGCCGGCTGCGCGCGCCGGCGGTCTGAGCCCCACCGGTCAGAGCTCGGCGACCAGCGTCGCAGGTTCCTCGACGCAGTCGGCGACGAAGCGCAGGAAACCGCCGGCGTCGCCGCCGTCCATGATCCGGTGGTCGAACGACAGGGAGAGCTGCACGACGGTACGGATCGCAAGCGTGCCGTCGACGACCCAGGGACGCTCGGTGAACCTCCCGACACCGAGGATCGCGGCGTCGGGATGATTGATGATCGCCACGCCACCGTCGACGCCGAAAGCCCCGTAGTTCGAGACGGTGAAGGTCGACCCCGCCAGCTCGCGCGGCGAGATCGACCCCTCCCGCGCCGCGCCTGCGAGGCGTCGCAGCTCGGCCGCGAGCTCCAGGGTCGTCCGGGCGTGCGCGTCGTGGATGACGGGAACCACGAGGCCCCGATCGGTCTGGGCGGCGAACCCGAGGTGCACCGCGTCGAGGTACTCGATCTCGAGGCTGTCGTCGTGGTACCGCGCGTTCAGCGCGGGGAAGCGCCCGAGACCGGCGACGCAGGCTCGCATCACGAGCGCGAGCGGAGTGACGTCGGCGTCGCGGTGGCGGTCGTTGATCGCCGACCGCAGGGAGAGCAGTTCGGTGGCGTCGCAGTCGACCCAGCTCGACGCGTCGGGGATGATGCGCCGGCTCTCGGCGAGGCGCTCGGCGACGACGCGCCGTACGCCGCGGACCGGAACCCGCTTCCCGACGGTCGGGGGCTCGTCCGCTGCGGGGGTGGCGCCGCCCACCATCCGGTCGAGATCGGTCGTCGTGATCGCGCCGTCCGGACCGGACCCGGGCACCGTCGCGAGGTCGATCCCGAGCTCGCGCGCCCGGCGGCGGGCCGGCGGTGTCGCGAGCACCCGCGCCGCCGGCGGCGCCGGCGACGGCGACGTACGCGCGCCGCCCACGCGGGCGCCGCGCGTCGCGCCGGCGGCACCTTCGGACGGCCCGTATCCCACGAGCGGGCGCGCCGGCGCGCGACCCCGCCCGGCCGGCGCCGCTGGTGACGCGTCGGCGCCGGCCACGTCCATCGTCACCAGCGGGGCCCCGACGGCCACGCGCGCACCCGGTTCGGCATGGAGGGCGACGACCGTTCCGGTGAACGGCGAGGGAATCTCGACGTTCGCCTTGGCCGTCTCGACCTCGAGGAGGGGATCGTCGACGCAGACGGCCTGGCCGACCGCTACGTGCCATGCGACGACCTCGGCGTCCTCGAGACCCTCCCCGAGGTCGGGGAGCAGGAAGTCGCGGGACGCCATCAGGGACCGACGACCCGCCCGACGGCGTCGAGCACCCGGTCGACGCTCGGCAGGAAACCCGCTTCGAGCTGGGCGGGCGGGTAGGGCACGTCGAAGGAGCCGACCCGCACGGCCGGCGCCTCGAGAGAGTAGAAGCAGTGCTCCTGGACCTGGGCGGCGAGCTCGCCGCCGAAGCCCCCGAAGGTCGACGCCTCGTGGACGACCACGCAGCGGCCCGTGCGGCGCACGCTCGCGAACACCGTCTCGGTGTCGAGCGGGTCGAGGCTGCGCAGATCGACGACCTCGAGGTCCCAACCCTCGGCGCTGGCGGCGTCGGCGGCGGCGACGGCGAGCGAGACGGACGGGCCGTAGGCGACGACGGTCGCGGTGGTCCCGGCCCGTCGAATGGCCGCGCGCCCGATGGGCTCGGTCCGGACCGGCAGGGCCAGGTCGGCCTGGTCGTAGTAACGGCGCTTGGGCTCGAGGAACACGACCGGGTCGGGGCAGTCGATCGATTCCCGGAGCAGCGAGTACGCATCGGCGGGGACGGCCGGCGTCACCACCTTCCGGCCGGCGGTGTGGGCGTAGTAGGCCTCCGGGCTCTCGCTGTGGTGCTCCGGGGCGCCGACGCGGCCGCCATAGGGGATGCGGATGGTGATCGGAAGGCCTACGCGGCCGCGCAGCCGGTTTCGCATCTTGGCGACGTGGCTGACGATCTGCTCGAACGCCGGGTACGAGAACGCGTCGAACTGGAGCTCGACCACCGGGATCAGCCCGTACATGGCCATCCCGACGGCCGTCCCGACGATGCCCGACTCGGCGAGGGGCGAATCGAAGCACCGCTCCTCGCCGAAGCGCTGCTGGAGGCCGTCGGTGATCCGGAAGACGCCTCCGAGCCGGCCCACGTCCTCGCCGTACACGACGACCCGATCGTCGGCGGCCAACGCGTCGTGGAGCGCGGCGTTGAGTGCCTGGGCGAGCGTGATCGTCGTGGCCACCGGTTCGGCCGGTGCCGTCCAGGACGTCGAGCTGGCAGGATCGGTGAGCGTGGTCATGCGGGCGCCTCCTCCGGGGCCGCCGGGACGATCGCGGCGAGCTCAGCCTCGAAGCGCCGCCGTTGCTCGACCATCGCGGGGGTCGGCGACGCGTAGACGTGGTCGAAGATCGAGAGCGGGTCCGGGGTCTCGGGCGCGTCGCACCACGCCCGGATCCGGGCCGCCACCCGCTCGGCCGCATCGGCGGCCTCTGCGGCGCGCTCGTCGTCGAGGACCCCGGCGGCGCGCAGGTACCGTTCGAGCCGGAGCAGCGGATCGAACGAACGCCACGCCTCGACCTCCTCCTCGGTGCGGTAGCGCGACGGATCGTCGGACGCCGAATGCGCCTCGATGCGGTAGGTCAGGCATTCGACGAGGGTCGGTCCGCCACCGGGACGGGCGCGGTCGACGGCCCCGCGAACCGCGGCGTAGACGGCGAGCGCGTCGTTGCCGTCGACACGAACACCGGGCATGCCGTAGCCGACCGCTCGATGCGCGAGTGACGGACCGTGGGTCTGGCGAGCGACGGGCGTGGAGATCGCGTACTGGTTGTTGACGACCAGGAACACGACCGGCGCTCCGAACACCCCCGCGAAGTTCATCGCCTCGTGCGTGTCGCCCTCGCTCGCTGCACCATCGCCGAGGAAGACGAGCACGACCACCGGGTCGCCGCGCAACCGCGCCGCCATCGCCAGACCGACGGCATGGAGCGCCTGGGTGGCGAGCGGGATCGCGAGCGTCGCCACACGGGATCCGACGACGTCGTGCTCGTAGTACCCGGTCGCACGGCACGCTCGTAGGACGTCCACCGGGTCCGCGCCGCGAGCGACGGCGGCCATGGTGTCGCGGTAGGTCGGGAACAACCAGTCGCGCTCGTCGAGCGCGAGCACCGATCCGACCTCGGTCGCCTCCTGGCCGAGCGCGGCGGGGTACACGCCCAGCCGTCCCTGGCGACTCAGGTGCAGCGCCTGCGTGTCGACCCGCCGCGCCAGGACCATGGCCGCGTGGAGCCGGCGCAGGCCGGCAGGATCGAGGTCGGCCTCGAACCCGGCGTGCTCACGGCGGGTGCCGTCCGGCGCGAGCAGCCGGACCGGCTCCGCGCCGGGAAGGAGCACCGCCGGGTCGGCGGGGAGGGGCGCCGGGGCCAGCGGCGACGGTGGATCACCACGCATACGCTCGCCTCCCTTCGTTCCCGGGGCTTTCGTCGTTCCCCGGCGCCGCCGGGGCTCCGCACCGGTTGGATCGGACAATTTCGTCTGACAGTTTGGGCCGGATGCGCCAGAATGTCGAGGTTCCACGCGGATTCGAGACGAATCGGCACCGAAGGTGGAGGGAGCGCACATGACGTCCAGATCCGACCCCGCAGCGGCGGCCCCCGCTGGACGAACCGGGCGCGCCCTCGACGACATCGACCGCCGCCTCGTCGGCGTGCTCCGCGCCGACGGCCGGATCTCGGTGACCGACCTCGCCGAGCAGGTGGGGATCTCCCGGGCGAACGCGTACAGCCGCTTCGAGCGACTCCGTCGGGAGGGGGTGGTCGAGGGCTTCGGCGCGCGCGTCGACCCCCACCGGCTCGGCCTCACGATCGCCGCTCTGGTGACGGTCACCGCCGACCAACCCCGGTGGCGGGATCTACGCGAGGAGATCCTGGCGATGCCCGAGGTCGACTACGTCGCCCTCACCACCGGGGAGTTCGACATGGTGCTGCTCGTGCGCGCCCCCGACGTCGAGACATTGCGCGACGTCGTGCTCGTGCGGCTCCAGAA
This sequence comes from Acidimicrobiia bacterium, assembly GCA_036374115.1. Lineage (GTDB taxonomy): Bacteria > Actinomycetota > Acidimicrobiia > IMCC26256 > JACDBD01 > JACDBD01. The sequence continues at coordinate 9,016 of DASUUL010000387.1, forward strand.
CATGCCCGAGATCCGCGCGACGCGCACCCTGCTGCTGCTCGACGAGGTCGTCCCGGCCCGATCGTTCCTGCGCTGAAGCTCAGCCGACGCGCGTCTCCCGGCCTGCCCAGAAGGGCTCGCGCAACTCGCGCTTGAGCACCTTGCCCGGACCCGACTTCGGCAGCGGTTCGGCACGCAGCTCGACGCCCTTGGGCACCTTGTACCCGGCGATGTGCACCTTGCAGTGGGCGATCAGCTCCTCGACGGTCACCTCGCTGCGCGGGACCACGACGGCGTACACCGCCTCGCCCCAGCTCTCGTCGGGCACACCGAAGACGGCGGCCTCGAGCACCGCCTCGTGCCGGTACAGCGCCTCCTCCACCTCGGTGGAGTACACGTTCTCGCCACCCGACACGATCATGTCCTTCAGGCGGTCGACGAGGAACAGGAACGACTCGTCGTCGAGGTACCCCAGGTCACCCGTGTGGTACCAGTCCCCGCCGCCTCCTCGGAGGGGGCGGAGCGCCTGCGCCGTCTGCTCGGGCTTGTTCCAGTAGCCCATCATCACGTTCGCGCCGCGGATGACCACCTCGCCGATCTCGCCCGTTGCCACCTCGTTCCCGTCGGCGTCGACCACGCGAACGTCGAGGCCCACCGTCGGCTGACCACACGAGCGCGCGCGGGGCCCGTCGAGCACGGCGTGCTCGTTCGGGAGCGCCGTGGCGATCGGCGCGGTCTCGGTGGCGCCGTACCAATGCGTGAGCCGTGCCCCGGGGAATGCCTTGTGCGCACGGCGCACGACCTCGGTCGCCACCGGCGAGCCCCCGTGGCCCAGCTCGCGCAACGCCGAGCAGTCGCGCGGCCGGGCAAGCTGCGCCTCGGCCATCGCCGCCAGCATCGTCGGGACGACCAGCGTCGCGGTCACCGCCTCCGATTCGAGCAGGTCGACCGCATTCTCCGGCTCGAAGGCGGGGAGCATGACGTGGCAACCGCCGGTCCACACGGTCGCGAGGACCGCGAACGACCCGGCCGCATGGAACATCGGCGCGATCACGGCGAAGCGGTCGCCCGGCAGGCACTGCTGGGTCACGAGCATGTGGATCGCGTTCGCGACGAGGTTCCCATGCGAGAGCATCACGCCCTTCGAGGCCCCGGTGGTACCGCCCGTGTAGAAGAGGCCGGCGAGGGTCTCGCTGGTCACGTCGCCGCCGAGCGGACGCTCGTCGGCGCCGGCGAGGAGCGCGCCGTACCCGTCCGGGACGGACACGACGTGCTCGACGACTTCGGCCAGCGCTCCCGGATCACGGTCGGTGATGAGCACCCGCGCTCCGGCGTCCTCGAGGGCGTAGCGAAGCTCGGGTTCCGCGTGACGCGTGTTCAGCGGCACGATCACGAGGTTCCCGGCGGGAATGCCGAGGTACGCCTCGAGATACGGGAGCGAGTTCGCCGCCAGAATGGCGACCCGGTCCCCGCCGTTCAGGCCCAGCCCGTACAGCCCGCCGACGAGCTTGCGACAGCGGACGGCGAGCTCGTCGTAGGTCAAGCGGACGTCACCGTCGGCCACGGCTTCGGCGCCGGGCGCGATGCGCAGAGCACGGTTCAGCGGATCGGCGAATGTGTACATGTCCCCCCCTGGTGTGACCGACCGGCCGGCGGCCGCCCGGACGGTCTCTCTGGTCCGATCATCGCCGCTCGTCCCCGTGGGCGGCGGCGACTGCGTCGAAGAAGCGTTGCGCTCGATCACGCCAGGCGGCGTGACGCGTGTGGAAGAGCTCGGCGGCGCGGGTGCCGGCCCAGCCCGGCGGCAGGAGGCCGCTCGGGAGGCCGGGGTCGAGGAACGGGAACCGGCGCCAGTGGTCCACGAGGCGGGTGTGGGCGACGAACGTGGCCTCGTCTCGGCGCGGCTGAGCACCGGCGAACTGTGCACGGAACGCCTCGTAGCTCGCCTCCAGACCGGCGATGTCCCAGGCTGCGGTCACGAGCTGGCGGGGCTCGCCGATGGTCCCGTACTGCGCGACGAACGAGCTGGCGGTGTCGTCCAGCCCGAGCTCGGCGAGCACCTCCTTGGCCTCCACCTCCCGGTTCGGGTCGGGGGAGAGCCACACGCCGGGCGCCGGAGACCCGAATCCCGCCCACGCGAGCCGCGTGCGCAGCCGGTGGCGGAGCTCACGCCGCGTCTCCGGGACCGACGTGAACAGCACCAGCCACGACCCGTCCCAGCTCGGCGCCTCCGCCCCGAACGAGAAGATCCGCTCCGCTCCACGCGTGAACAGCTCGCGCCCGGCGGCGGTGAAGCTCCAGCGGACACGGCGTCCGATCCTCGTCGAGGCCAGCCAGCCGTCGGCCGCGGTCCGCGCCAGCGCCTGGCGCGCCGTCTTCTCCTCGATGCCGAGCGTGGCGAGCACGCCGACCACCGTTCCCGTCCACACCTCGCCGCGCGGAAGGACGTTGTTGCCGAAGATCGTCATCAACAGGGACCGGGCGCTCGGGCTGCCCAGCGCCCGGCGCCGGTCGGGACCGCTCGTCTCGAGGCGACGGCCCGTCATGGGCGCACGTACTCGTAGTCGACGGGGCGGTCGTGGACGCCGGAGGCGGGCGGAGCGATCCAGCCCGCCATCCGCCCGGGCTCGGTGACCGGGACCATCAGCGACCGCACGAACTCCTGGTCGTCCGCGGTCGGCAACCATTCGTGCGCCTGCTGGGCCCAGCCCGCCGCCGTGACGACGTCGCCGTCCGGAGACACCGGAGCGCCGGCGAACGACCCGACGGCCCGATGGAAGCCCGCATGGGGGAGCCGGAGCTCGAAGTCGATCCCGTGCTCGGCCAGCGTCCGGTTCCACCGCGCGAGACCCTTCGCGCAATCGACCGTGTAGTCGGCGCGCAGCGATTCGTTGAGGGCCAGGAGCGCCGGCTCCTCCCGCTGCTCGACGCGGCCGTCGACGAGCCGGGTCACCGGGAACGTGTCGTCGACCAGGACGTGGTCGTCGGCACGCCGCCCCTCCTGGAAGCGCCCCTTGAGGCCGGCGGTGAAGTAATTGGCCGCGTTCGTCGACGTCTCGCTCCCGAAGAGGTCCAGCGAAACCGTGTAGTGGAAGTTCAGGTACTTCTGGAATGTACGGAGGTCGATCCCACCGTACGGCCGGACGTCATCGGTGTCGTGCTCGCGCATGAGCTCCGCGGTGCGCTGCACGACGCGGCCGATCCCGCTCGCGCCGACGAACATGTGGTGAGCCTCTTCCTTGAGCATGAAGTCGCAGGTCCGCGAGAGCGGGTCGAACGCGCTCTCGCGCAGGGCAGCGAGCTGGAACTTCCCGTCGCGGTCCGTGAAATAGGTGAAGAGGAAGAACGACAGCCAGTCAGGGGTCGCCTCGTTGAAGGCCCCCAGGATCCGGGGCTTGTCGGCGTCACCCGAATGGCGCTCGAGCATGCTCTCGGCCTCGTCGCGCCCGTCGCGGCCGAAGTATCCGAACAGGAGGTACACCATCGCCCAGAGGTGGCGACCCTCCTCGACGTTCACCTGGAACAGGTTTCGCAGGTCGTACAGGCTCGGAGCCGTGTGGCCGAGGGCGCGCTGCTGCTCGACCGACGCCGGCTCGGTGTCGCCCTGCACGACGATGAGGCGGCGCAGGTCGGTGCGGTACTCACCCGGGACCTCCTGCCACACGGGTTCGCCGCGAGCCTGGCCGAAGCCGATCTGCCGGTCGACCTCGGCCGGTGACAGGAAGATGCCCCAGCGGTACTCCGGCATTCTCACGTAGTCGAAGTTCGCCCATCCCTCCTGCCCGACGTCGACGGCGGTCCGAAGGTAGACCTCACGGTCCTGGAACTCCGTCGGGCCGAGCTCGTGCCACCAGTCGAGGAACTCGGGCTGCCAGCGCTCCAGCGCCCGCTGCAGCCGGCGGTCCTCGGCGAGGTTCACGTTGTTGGGAATCCGCGCCGCGAGGTCGACCGTGCTGGTGGTCACGTCACACCCTCTCGTGGTCGTAGACCGGCCGCGTCCCGGTCCCGTAGCGGCGCAAGGCGCCCTCGGGACCGGCCGCGTTCGGCCGCTGGAAGATCCAGTTCTGCCAGGCGGAGAGGCGGGCGAAGATCTTCGACTCGGGCGTCTCGGGTCCCACGAAGCGGTGGTTCGCCTCCATGCCGGTCAGCGCGTCGGGCGAGAAGCCGGCCCGCTCTTCGAGCGCGATCCGGATCTCGTCGTCCCAGTCGATGTCGTCGGGAGCGAAGGTCACGAGGCCGAGCTCCTCGGCTTCGCCGGCATCGAGACGTTCCCCGCGCCGCTGCCCGATCTTGCCCAGTGCGTCGTCGCGCCCGAAGCACCGGCTCTCGAGCCGGCTCAGCCCGTTCGGCATCGGGTACGGCCCGAAGTTCGCGTCGGTGAGCAGGAGCTCGGGAGCCGGGCGGTCGTCGCCTTCGACGGTGCCGTCGAGCATGTAGCTGCGATCGGCCCCGAGCACGAGCTCGGCGAGCATCCCGGTGAAGCAGCTCCCCGGCTCGACGAGGGCGAACAACGAACGTGACGTCACGTCGAAGCGCTTGAGCGTCCGTCGCCAGTAGAGCTGCGTCTCGCGGACGAGCCAGTGGTCCGCGAGCGTCAGGAGCGCGTCGTCGACCGCGGCCACGGCGGCGAGGTCGCCTTCGGATCGCCACACGACCGATCCGATCTCCGGCTCGTTGAAGCGGAGGTGGAGCACGAGATCGTCGAGTGCGCGCGCCACCGCGAGCGGCCACCAGCCGGCACCGGCGGCCTGGATGGTCGCGGCGTCGTGAGGCTCGTCGGAGCCGGGCGCGGCGATGGTCACGAACGCGGCTCGCAGCTCACGGTCGAATCGGGCGTCGACGTGCGGGTAGCTCATCGAGTCGGCCGCGACCCGGCGGGTCAGCGGCGGCCACTCGATCCCCCGTTCGCCGGCTCGGCGATCGTGCGCGGTGGCGATCTCCAGCGCGCGCTCCCGGACGATCTCCTCGAAGCGACTGCGGGGGACGACCTCGTCGACGAGTCCCCACTCGAGCGCCTGGCGCCCGTAGACACCCTCGGCCTTGGTGGCGAACACGTCGGCGAGATCGCGCCGCACGTGGCGCTTGTCGACCACGCGCGTGAGCCCGCCGGTGCCCGGGAGGACCGCCAGCAGCGGAAGCTCGGGAAAGGCGACAGCGGAGGCGCCGTCGTCGACGAGCAGGATCCGATCGCACGCCAGCGCGAGCTCGTAACCGCCCCCCGAGGCCGCGCCGTTGAGCGCGGCGATCCACGTCTGACCGGAGTGCGCGGTCGCGTCCTCGATCGCGTTGCGGGTCTCGTTGGTGAACTTGCAGAAGTTCACCTTGTGGTGGTGCGTCGAGGACGCCAGCATCCGGATGTTGGCGCCCGCGCAGAACACCTTGTCCTTCGCGCTGGTGAGCACGACTGCCCGGATGTCCGGGTGCTCGAAGCGCAAGCGCTGGACGGCATCGGCGAGCTCGATGTCGACCCCGAGGTCGTAGCTGTTGAGCTTGAGCTCGTAGCCGGGGGCGAGTCCGCCGGTCTCTTCCACGTCCATCACGAGCGTCGCCACGGGGGGCCGCAGCTCCAGGCGCCAGTGGCGGTACCGATCGGGGTGCGTGGCGAACTCGATCAACCGGATCAGTCTACAGAGACATGGGTCGGCGTCAATGTGCTGTAGAACAATCTCAGGCGCTACCGGGGCGCCATCCGGAGCGCGCCGTCGAGGCGGACGGTCTCCCCGTTGAGCATCGGGTTCTCGCAGACGGCACGCACCAGCGCGGCGTACTCGTCGGGGCGACCGAGCCGGCGCGGGAACGGGATCGACGCCGCCAGGGCCGCCCGAGCCGCCTCCGGCAACCCCGCGACCATGGGTGTCTCGAAGGTGCCCGGCGCGATCGTCACCACCCGCACGCCGACCGCCGCGAGGTCTCGCGCGACCGGGAGGGTGAGACCCGCGACGCCCGCCTTCGAGGCCGCGTAGGCCGCCTGCCCGATCTGCCCGTCGGAGGCGGCGATCGAGGCCGTCTGCACGACGACACCCCGCTCCCCGTCGTCGAGCCCCTCGTTCCGGGCCATCGCCGTCGCGGCAAGGCGCACCATGTTGAAGGTACCGACCAGGTTCACCCGGACGACCCGCTCGAAGGCGGCGAGATCGTGCGGCGCGCCGTCTCGCGAGAGGGTGCGCTCGGCGTGCGCGATCCCGGCGCAGCTGACGGCGATCCGCAGGGGCGCCGCCGCGCCCGCCCGGGCGACCGCCGCGCCCATCGCGTCGGCGTCGGCCACGTCGGCGCGGGCGAAGCCACCCCCCAACTCCTCGGCCAGTGCGGCGCCCCGCGCGCCGTCGAGATCGACGATGGTCACCGTCGCGCCGGCCGCGCTCAGCGCGCGGGCCGTCGCTGCCCCGAGTCCCGAGGCCCCGCCCGTCACGAGCGCGGCCGTACCTGCGATCCTCATGTCCCGCCGGCCCCTCTCACCTGGTCGTCACTGCCGCCCGACCGCGGGGCGGCCGCATCCTCGCGCGAGGCCGATCTACATATGCATGCCGCCGTTCACCTCGACGGACTGCCCGGTCGTGTACGCCGCGTCGTCGGACGCGAGGAACGCCACCGCGGCCGCGATCTCTTCGGAGAGACCGATCCGCCCCAGCGGTGTCTGGCCGGCGAGCACAGCACGCAT
>DASUUL010000388.1:0-3401 GCA_036374115.1 Acidimicrobiia bacterium
CGCGGTGGCTCCGGTGGCCACCCCGTCGTCGACGACGATCACAGGCTTCCCCGCCACCTCCGCGGCTGTCGCGACGTTCGGGAAGTGGCGCACTCGCTCGGCGAGCTCGGCCCGTTCCGCGGCGACGGCGCGCTCGAGCCACGCGTCCCCCACACCCAGACGCGCGACGAGCTCGCCGTCGAGCAGCACCTCCCCGTCGGGACCGAGCGCGCCGATGGCGAGCTCCGGCTGTCCGGGCGCGCCCACCTTGCGGGCCACGATCGCCCGCAGCGGCGCCTCGAGCTCGCGCGCGACCTCGGCCGCGACCACGATGCCGCCGCGCGGGATGCCGGCCACGATCGTGTCGCCGCCACCGAACCCTCGCTCACGGAGGAGTACCCCCAAGCGGTCCCCGGCCTCGTGCCGATCGGCGAAGACGACGTCTGACATCGCCACTACGATGCCCCGCCACGCGCCGCGAAGGGGGTCCTCATGGCCATCACCGCGTATGTGCTCATCCAGACCGAGGTCGGGAAGGCGGAATCGGTCGCCGCCCACGCTCGCAAGATCAACGGTGTGCTCGCAGCCGACGACGTCACGGGGCCGTACGACGTGATCGTCCGGACCGAGGCGCCGAGCCTCGACGACCTCGGCAAGATGGTGGTGTCGCAGATCCAGGCGGTGGAAGGAATCACCCGCACCTTCACCTGCCCCGTCGTCAACCTCTAGAAACCCCCGCCGTCACTCGTGGCGCTGGCGACCCGCGCGCCGCGCCCGGCGCTCGTGGCGCTCGAACGCGAGGTCGATCAGCCGGTCGAGCAGCACGGGATACGGCACCCCGGACTCCTGCCACATCCGGGGGTACTGGGAGATCGACGTGAACCCCGGGATGGTGTTGACCTCGTTGACGAGGAACCCGCGCCCGTGCTCCTCGAGGAAGAAGTCGACCCGGGCCATCGCCTCGCAGCGACACGCGGTGAACGCCTCGACCGCGAGGGCCCGGACCCGTTCGGTCTGCTCGGCCGTGAGCGGGGCGGGCACCCGCAGGTCGGCGGCGTCGCTCTCGTACTTGTCGGCGTACGAGTAGAACTCGTCGCCGGGGACGATCTCGGCCGGCACCGACGCCTCGGGGGGATCGTCGCCGAGGATCCCGACCTCGATCTCGCGCCCGTCGATGCGTTCCTCGACGATGACCCACTCGTCGAAGCGGGTGGCGAACTCGATCGCGGCGTCCAGCTCCCCGCGGTCGCGCGCTCTGGTCACGCCCACCGACGAACCCATGTTGGCCGGCTTCACGAAGCACGGGTATCCGAGCTCCCGCTCCACCTCCTCGGCGAAGCCGACCGCGTCGTGCCCGTCGCGAAAGAGCCGCCACGCCGCCTGCGGGAGGCCGGCGGCGGCGAAGGCGTGCTTCATCATGACCTTGTCCATGGCAACGGCCGAGCCCACCACGCCCGAGCCGACGTAGGGCACCCCGCCGAGCTCGAAGAGGCCCTGGACGGTGCCGTCCTCGCCGTAGGGTCCGTGCAGCAGCGGGAGCACGACGTCGAAGCCGGCGTCGGCCAGCGCCTGCCCGGCGGGCTCGACGGGGACGAGCTCGCGGCTGGCCGGGTCGGGAAGCTCCGTCACCGGCACGCCCTCGACGGCGAACGCGTCGGGGAGACCCTCACGCCCGGCTTCGAGGAGCGCACGCGCGTCGCTCCCGAGCAGCCAGCGGCCGTCGGGTGTGATCCCGACGGGGAGGATCTCGTACTTCGCCGGGTCGAGCGCCCGGGCAACGGACACGGCGCTGACGCGCGAGACGTCGTGTTCGGCGGACCGGCCGCCGAACAGGAGCAGCACCTTGATCCGGCGGCCCGACGGCCGGGTCACGACGACACCTCGAAGACAGCCCGGATGCCGAGGCCCATGATGAAGAGCCCGACCAGCCCGTAGAACATCTCCAGGCGGCCCTGCAACGAGTCGCGGTACTGGTACGCCAGCCCGACCGTGAGGAACATGAGGAAGCCGTAGAACATGTGGAATCGGAGGCGATCGGCGGTGGCGTCGGTGGCGGCGAAGAGGATCACGCCGACGATCACCTCCACCAGGATGGCCACCTCGGCGGCGATCGTGAAGATCCACAGCCACCGCCCCCGCAGCCGGGGCAGCAGCCACGCCGCCACCCCCACGGCGCCGGCGCCCCCGTTGGCGACGATGACCACGTAGCCGAAGCCCTCGTGGAAGGCATCGAGCGCGTTCACCCGCTCGCCGTCCCGTCGCCGCTCACCCGGCGAGTTCTAGTCCCGCAGCGTCCGGGCCGGCAGATCGGACCGCTCGGAAAAATCCGAAATGGTAGGTTTCGGTCGTCACCGGCTGGGAACACTGTCGGTCGTCACTCCGAGCGTTGCGGTCACCCCGCGCCCCCCGGCTCGAAACCGCGGGTGGCCGCCAAGGACGGTGAGCCGGCGGGCCGACCCTGCCCCGGTCCGCTGGCTCGCCCTTCTTCCTTCGGGCCCCGTCGCCTGGTCGTCGGTGCGTCGCGACTAGCCCTCGTCTCGCAGGAAGCGCTCGATCTCGGACGCGAGCTCGTCGCCCGTCGGCAGGTCGTCGGCGCCGGCCTCGATCGCCTCCACCAGCTCGGCGACGTCGGGGCGATCGGCGAGCCCACTCTCGACCCGCTCCACCCATTCGTCCGACTGCTCGTCGAGGGCCCCGAGGCGCGTCTCGACGCCGGCCACCTCGCGGAGGCGGGCCAGGAGCGCCCGGATCGCCGGTGGCGAGGGATTCCCCGACACGTAGTGCGGCACCTGCGCCCACAGGCCGACGGCGGGTACGCCCGCCTCCCCGAGCGCCACCTGCAGCACCGTCTGGGCGCCCGTCGGACCGGCGTAGTCGGTGCGCATTGCCCCCGCCTCCTGGGCCAACCCGGGACTGGTCGCGGTGGCGAGCACCGTCACGGGCCGGCGATGCGACACGACCGCCGGCATGCCTCCCAGCATGACCGCGCGGTCGACGCCGAGCCGCCGGGCGGCGTCGACGACGACCGCGGTGAACTCCCGCCATCGCAGCGAGGGCTCGGGCCCCACGCAGAGCACGACGTCGCGGCCTGCCCGGCCGGCGATGAGCTCCAGCTTCGGCCACGTGATCTCGCGGGTGGAGCCCTCGACCAGCTTCACGGTGGGACGCGTCTGCTGGAGGTCGACGACGTCGCCGAGCTCGAGACGGCCGAAACGCCGCGCCGAGTCGAGCTGCTCCGCCAGCACCGCGATCGCTCCGGCGCCGGCGAGGCCGGCGTCCACCCAACCCGACAGGGCGACCACCAGCACGGGCGCGCGCAGCTCCGGCCAGCGGTCGACATCGATCCTCATCGCCCGTCCACTGTACGTTTCCTGCCGTGGACCTCCGGATCTTCACCGAGCCCCAGCAGGGCGCGACCTACG